>NZ_JALY01000206.1:0-15704 GCF_002924615.1 Petrotoga halophila DSM 16923
TTGTCTTTGCCCCACGCCATCCCTAAGGATAAAAGTTCTTTGTTTTTTGTCCCGCTGCCCACCCAAAAACACTTTGCTGCGCTATCGTCTATTCATTTTCAAAAACTGATTTTTGTGGGTTGTTTTAAATGATTTTTTATTATTATATCTATTAAATCATCAAAGCTGATTCCTGCAGCTATTGCGGATGTTGGAAGATCACTTAATTCTGTTAAACCTGGAACGGTGTTTATTTCCAAAACGTAAATCTCATCACCCTTTAAGATTGCATCGATTCTAAACATGTCTTTAAAAGTGAGTATCTTCATAACTTGATTTCCTATTTCATTTATTTTTTGTATGATTTTTTCAGGTGAATTAAGCTGTGGCTTGAGTTCAGTTAATCCGTTAGTATATTTTGCTTCATAATCGTAGAATTCTTTTTTTGGAATAATTTCAAGAATAGGTAGTAATATGAACTCATCATTTTTCTGAATATAAGATATCGTTATTTCGCGGCCTTTTATATATTCTTGAACCAGAACTTCCTGAAATTCTTTCAAATCTTTTTCTAAATAGAATTTGAATTCATTTTCGTTGTGGATGATGTATACGCCTTTACTTGATCCACTTTTTCTAGGTTTGATGATGAAAGGGTACTGAAAGGGCGGTGATATCAATTTGTTGGTTAGGATTGTTTGAGGCATTTGTATATAATTTTTAAATAGAGTATAGAATATAAATTTATCGTATGTGGCTACACATGTTTCAGAGTTAGAACATGTGTAGTCTATCCCTAATATGTCCAATAAAGAAGATAATCTTCCGTCTTCTCCGTAATCTCCGTGCACCACGTTGAAGGCGAATTTATAATTTTGAATTTTATTTATAAAATCGTCATCTATTAAATCCAGTATCAGTGGTTTATGCCCCAAATTACTTATGGAATTAAAAACATTTTTTGCACTTATAAATGCTATCTCTCTCTCTATAGATTTCCCACCTGTAATAATTGGGATGTCCATCGTTTTTTTCTCCTTTTTTACTTTCTACGTTTACTTTGTTAATTGTTTGATTTCTTCAATGTCAAAGTATGTTTTGTCTTTCTGACAATATAACTTTTCCTTTCCTCTTGAGGTTTTGTAGAATAATGTTTCTCCACATTTGGGGCAACTGTACTCTGAAGGTTCGTACCAATACAATGTCCCACAAGAATCACATTTGAAATAAGTTTTTCCTTTTTTGCTTCTTAATTTTATTACGTTGCCACCACAGTTGGGACACTTTCCTCGTGCTTTTACATTTCGAGTATATTTACAATCTGGGTAGTTACTACATGCGATAAATTCTCCAAATTTCCCGTGTTTTAATATGAGATCTCCACCACAGACGGGGCATTTTTCACCTATTTTGTTCTCTTCTTTGTTTAATTTTAAAGTTTCTTGTAGATATTCTTTTATGTATAATTTGTCTTTTATTGTCACTCCAAATGATTCCGCAGGAATTTTCTGAGTTTCCTTGCATTTCTCACAAGATAAATATAGACCGTATCGTCCAAAATTTAATTTCATGTTTTTACCACATTTTTCGCAAGGTACATCGCTTTCGTAATGTAAAATTTTTTGTTTATTTTTTATGTTATTTGAAGCAGTGGTAAGGAACTTTTCAAATTCTTCATAGAATTGCTCTAACACCACTTTACTTTTGTTTTTTCCATCTTCTATCTTATCAAGGTCTTCTTCCATGTTTGCGGTGAATTTTACGTCAACTATCTCTGGGAAATATGCTTCCAAAAAATCAGTTACCACAAAACCCGTAGTTGTAGGTCTCAAGGTACTTTTTGATATTTTAGAAACGTATTTACGCTGCAAAAGTGTAGATATTATTGTTGCGTATGTTGACGGTCTTCCGATTCCTTTGGATTCTAATTCTTTTATCAATGTTGCCTCTGTATACCTATTTGGCGGATTAGTCTCTTTTTCTTCGAATTTTAATTGGTCGTATGTGATCTTATCATTTTTATCTATTTCAAAATTTACTTCTTTATTGTTAGCATTCCAGAATCTTTCAAATCCATCAAAGATACATTTTTTGGACGTTATTTCAAATGAATATTTGTTGGTGTTGTCTTCTATAGTATATGTTTTTTCTAAATATCTTGATGGAGCTGATTGAGACGCCATGAATCTATTCCAAATAAGGGTATACAATTTTAAATGGTCTGATGAAATTAACCTTTTTGCATTGTTAACATCCATATTGATATCTGTAGGTCTTATAGCCTCGTGAGCATCTTGAACGTTGGATTTTTTGTTTTTAGATAGGTAATGTCCTACGTAATCTTTTCCATAATTTTTTTCCAAATAGTTAATAGCTGCTTGTTGAGCTTCGTTTGAAACTCTTGTAGAGTCAGTTCTCATGTAAGTAATAAACGCAATACTTCCTTCACGGGTTTCCACACCTTCATACAAATCTTGCGCGATTTTCATTACTTTAGATGAACTCCAGTTAAAAGTTGAAACTGCTGTTTGTTGTAGAGTACTGGTAATAAATGGTAAAGGAGGTTTCCTTATTGTTTCCTTTTCTTCTACATTCACTAGTTTAAAATCCTTGTCTTTTAAATATTCAAAGATTTGGTCTTTTTTTGTTTTTGTTATACTTTCGGGTTTTATTTTTTTACCATCCTCTTTTGTTAGAGGAATATTTTGACCTTTGTGCTCAAGGTAGATATTATAATATTTTTTTGGTTTGAAAGAAAAAATTTTTCTTTCTTTATCCACTATCAATTTCAATGCCGAGGATTGAACCCTTCCTGCACTCGTTTTGTAATCCTTTAATACTTTCCAAACCAAAGGTGAAATTTTATATCCTACCAATCGATCCAAAATTCTTCTAGCTATCTGAGCATCCACTTTTTTTAAGTCTAAACTTTGAGGATTACTTATTGAATTTTTTATTGCGTTTTTCGTGATTTCTGAGAATATTATACGATTTTTCTCTTTTGGATCAAGATCTAAAAGCTGGGAAAGATGCCATGCTATAGCTTCTCCTTCTCTATCCATATCCGATGCCAATAATACTTTTTTCCCTTTTGTTTCTTTCTTTATTTCTTTTATAACTTTTTCTTTACCCGGAATTACTTGAAAGATTGGCTCAAAATTGTGTTCGATATCAACTCCAAAATCCTTTTTGGGTAAGTCACGAACATGACCTTTTGAAGCTATTACTTTATATTCCTTTCCCAAATATCTTTCTATTGTTTTTGCCTTTGATGGGGATTCAACGATCACTACGTATTTACTTTTCCCACCATTGTTGTTGGATTTGGTGCTTTTTTTTGGCATTAATTGAATTACCTCCCGCTAGTATTTTTCTATTTTTATCTTGCGTGCCAGCCTTTTATCGTATTCACTCCAACTTTGATTTTTGTTTATTTGTAAGGTATTTCTAATGTTGTCTTTAACTTGAGCAATTTTGGCGTCCATGTTATCACTTAACCCAATAATAAATGATTCGATAGTTTTAGGAACTACAGGACTTCCGTATTCTATTTCTCCATGATGAGAGAGTATGATGTGTATTATATGGTTAAGATCCGTTTCTTTTATTTTTGGAGATATTTTTTTTGACTCCTCGTACACTATTTTTGTTCCCAGATGTATGTGTCCTATCAATTCGCCTTGTTCAGTTTTTTCTATCCCACGAGGTGTTATAACGTATTCTTCTATTTTTCCTATATCGTGCAAAAGGGAACCAGCTATTATAATATCTTTATTGATACATATTTCATTATCTTCGTTGTAAAGATCGTATAATCTTAAAGATAGTTCAGTGACCATCAATGTATGTTCCAGTAAACCGCCTGGATAGGCATGATGCACTTCTATTGCTGCCGGAGAAAAAAGAAAAGATTCCCTTAATTTTGAATTAGCCAAAAAAATCTGTTTCAGCAAAGATTTGATACCTTCATCTTCAACAGTTTGTATGTAATGTTCAAGTTTTGCGTTTAACTTTGATAGATCATTATTGGAAAAATGCAAGTACTTTTCGGGGTTGATATTCATTATGTTAATCTTTTGCACAGAGTTGGTTTCGTTACTAATATTAATTTGAAGTCTATTTTCAAAATAAACTATTTTCCCTTTTACTTTTATAACGTCTCCAATTTGAATCTTGTTATTGTTGGTTTCTGCGTTATACCAATCGATAGCTCTAATTGACTGACTTTTATCTGCAAGTGTAAACAATAAAAACATTTTGTCATTTTTTGTCTTTTGGAGCTTTTTGCTCACAACTTTTCCTTCTATTTCTGCTTCTTCAGTTGGTTTTAAATCCGATATTAACGTAATGTTTTCCCCATTTGTCTTTGGTTGAAACGGATTATCTTTTATTATATCTTTCAAAGAATAATCTTCATTCAAAATTTTTTCCTCCCTTAATGTAAATCCGTCGAACCCTTTGAGCTATCCTTGAGGTTACTTCGTAGTTTATAGTAGAAGCGTTTTCAGCTACTTCTTCTGCGCTTATTTCATCGTACTTTTGCTTCCCAATGATAACAACTTCATCACCGATTGAAGCGTTAGTATCAGTAACGTCCACAACTATTTGATCCATAGATACTCTGCCTAATATTTTACATCGCTTCCCGTTAATTAAAACTTCCCCTTTGTTGGAAAGGGTCCTAAAATAACCATCTGCATACCCTATAGGAACAATGGCTGTTTTCATCTTTTTTTGCACTTCATAAGTTCGACCATATCCGATAGTATCGCTTGGTAAAAGGGAATGAATGCTTGCAACGATGCTCTTTAGTTCTAAGACAGGTTTTAATTGATCAACTTTGTGAGTTGTGGATGGTTGTAAGCCATAAGTGGCAATTCCTGGCCTCACATAATCTAAAGAATATTCTGGGAAAAAAAGAGCGGCAGCACTATTAGAAATATGTTTTTTTTCAACATCTATGCCTGAACTAATTATATAATCCAATAAACTTTTATATTTTTCAAATTGAACTCTGGTAAAATCGTCTTTTTCATCTGCATTGGCAAAATGGGAATAAACACCTTCTATTCGAATATTTTTATCTTTGATCAACTTTATTAATTGGGGTAATTTTTCCTCTTTTATGCCAATTCTGTTGATACCGGTATCCACGTTTATATGGAACTTAAATTTATCAACATCTTTCCCTAGTATATCACATACTTTTTCTAAAAATGTATACGCAGTAATTGTAGGTCTTAAAAAATGAGAGAATTCCAATAACTCTTCAAAATCATCTGGGCTGAAGTAATTAAAGATTAAAATCGGGAGGTGCACTCCCTCCTTTAAGATTTCTAAAGCTTCTTCCAAATATGCAACAGCCAACATACTACAACCTTCGTTAAATACTTGCCTTGCCAAAGGAAGCATACCATGTCCATAAGCATTTGCCTTTAAAACCGGTATAATACTCGTTTTTGTTTGGTTTTGTATATAATTCAAATTTTCTAAATATTTATCAATATTTATATATGCAACTGTTTCTCTACCTTTCAATTTTATCTCCTTTTAAAAAAGAAATGAGTTTATCTCGGTCTTGTATAAACTTAGGCAAAATAATTGTTTTATCCTTTAAAATTATTATTATTTTTCTTGAAGTAATAACTATTTCTTTAATGGAAGATTTACTGAAATGCTCGTATTTTTCTGAAAATACGGAGGTAATAACGTAAAAGGTTTTGTTATTTTGGTCATAAATAATAGGATACCGCATAAATTTTCTTATGGAATAAAATAAAAGTGTAACTATTATTCCGAGAAATATAAAAGCTATAATACCTTTTGGATAAAGACTGTATAGAAAGTTACCTAATATAAACAAAAATAAAACAAAGATTAAAGGGAGCAGATAAAGAATTTTCGAATATTTAAACTTATAAAGAATTTTTCAATCCCTCTTTTAGTTACTTGGTTTTTTAGAATGTACAATTAACATTATACAATAATTTTGAGTGGTTGGCAAAAATTTTCTATTTTTATTGTATAATGTGCAATGGAGTGGGGTCTCACTTATAATAACATCAATATCATAGAGGGATGAAATACGATGACGAAAAAAGAAGTCAGAGAGATGATTTTAAAAAAACGATTGGAACTAGATCAAGAAAAATATGAAACATATTCACAAAAAATAGTAGAAAAATTGAGAAATCAAATCAAAAAAATGGAGTTTGATTCCATCGCTCTCTATTATCCCATTAATAAAGAAGTAAACGTATTATCTTTGATAGAGGAATTGTTAAAAACTCAAAAAAAGGTTTATTTACCAAAGGTTTTAGGTAAACAAATGAAGATGGGAAGAGTAAAAAGTCTCGATCGCTTGATTAAAAGTAAATTTAATATTCCAGAACCCATCGATGATGAATTTTCCTCAAAAATTGATCTTTACATAATTCCTGCAATTGCCTATGATTTTAATGGATATAGAATTGGATACGGTGGAGGATATTACGATAGATACTTCCTTCAAAATCCGAAAACTTATTTGATAGGGGTGGTATTCAACTTTCAATTAATAGATTCCGTTCCTATTCACCCCCATGATTTACAAGCCGATTTAATAATGACAGAAAAAAAGGAAATAGAAATAAAGTGATCTGCGCGCCAAAGACAAAAAACTTCTATCCTTATGGTTTGCTGTATTATGCAAAGTAGATCTTTAAATGACTTTGATTTTGAACTTGGGGATCTTAAGGGGCTCGCCCCTTAACGCTTGGCGAAGGGGCGCTAAAATAATTTTTGGAGTTTCTAATGGCAGTATTAAATAAATATTTTAGAGGAGGTTGAAAAATGTTTAAAGTCAGCGTAGTCCAATTCAAACCAGAACTATTTGAGATCAAGAAAAATGTAGACAAGGTAATGAAGATCGTCGAAGGAGTAGATAGCGATTTTATAGTATTTCCAGAATTAGCTTTTTCTGGTTACGCTTTCTCTTCCAAAAAAGAGGTAGAAGAAACTTATGAATCACCTTTAGAGGAAAATGGATACGCCTTTAAAACCTTCAGGGAATTTTCAAAAGATACCGGCATAAGTGTAGTATATGGTTTTAACGAAAAGTATGAAGATAAGTATTATAATTCCTCAATATTGATCAATAGTGACGGGACATTTAAAATATACAGAAAGACTCACTTGTTTTTCAGAGAAAAATTGTTTTTCACTCCTGGGAACACAGGCTTTTGGGTGGAAAATGTTAACGGAATAAAAGTAGGAGTTGCCATCTGTTTTGATTGGTACTTTCCAGAATCCTTTAGAACATTGGCTTTATTAGGGGCAGATTTAATTTTACATCCAGCAAATTTGGTCTTACCATATTGCCAAGAAGCCAATAAAATTAGATCTTTAGAAAATAAGGTTTATATTGCCACATCAAATATTTGGGGAACCCAGAGCAATGGTGAAATACAGTATTCTTTCACAGGTAAAAGTCAAGTGACTTCACCCAACGGCGAAGTGCTTTTTAGACTACCAGACCAAGGAGATTTTATTCAAACAGTAGAAATTGATGAAAGAAAATCTCAAAACAAAAGTATCAATGAGTATAATGATCTCTTCAAGGATCGAAACCCAAAATATTATTTTCACTCATAGGTTAAGAGTGATATAATATTTGATTACTTCTAAATTTAGATTACTTAGAAACCTTTTAATAAGCACTTTAATTAGATCCCCAAATCTCAATTAATGACTTGAAAAAAAAGACTATTTGAATTATAATATTAGTGATGTTGAACAACGAATATACGTACAAAATGATAAAAAGTTTTAGCAAGGGGGTATTTTGATGAGTGCAAAAGAATACGTTGTAGGTATAGACTTAGGTACTACAAATTCAGCTATTGCTTGGGTAAAACCAGATGGTAACCCTGAAGTAATACCTAATTCGGAAGGTAAAAGGACCACACCTTCTATTGTTTCCTTTGGTAAAGATGGTCAAATATTGGTTGGTGAACCAGCTAAAAGGCAAGTTATTTTAAATTCAGACAGAACAGTACGATCTATTAAAAGGTATATGGGAAGTGACCAAACTGTAAAAATAGATGATAAAGTGTATACACCTCAGCAGATAAGTGCTTACATACTTAAAAAACTGGTCAGAGATGCAGAAGAATATTTAGGAGGAAAGATCAAAAAGGCCGTTATAACAGTTCCTGCTTATTTTAACGATGCTCAAAGACAAGCCACAAAAGAAGCAGGAGAAATAGCTGGTTTAGAAGTTCTAAGAATAATAAACGAACCAACAGCGGCTTCTATAGCTTTTGGTCTGGACCGATCCCAAGAAGAAAGAAAAATAGTTGTATATGATCTAGGCGGGGGAACCTTTGATGTTTCTATTTTGGATATAGGAGAAGATATTGTAGAAGTTATCGCCACTTCTGGAAACAACCATCTAGGAGGAGACGATTTTGATCAAAGGATAATCGACTGGTTAGCTGATGAATTTATGAAAGAGTATAAAGTTGACTTAAGAAAAGATAAGCAAGCACTTCAAAGATTGAAGGAAGCTGCTGAATCTGCTAAGATAGAGCTATCAGGTAAACTAGAAACGGATATAAATTTACCTTTTATCACAGTTGTTGATGGCCAACCTGTTCATTTAGAAAAGAAACTAACCAGAGCAAAATTAGAAGAACTCATTGGAGACCTAATAGAATCAACAAGAGGACCTATTGAGAACGCAATGAGAGATGCTAAACTTTCACCTCAAGATATAAGTGATGTACTACTTGTAGGTGGTTCAACGAGGATACCAGCCGTCCAAAAATTAGTTAAAAATTATTTTGGGAAAGATCCTTCAAAGAATGTCAATCCAGACGAAGCCGTTGCAATTGGAGCAGGTGTTCAAGCTTCTATAATGGTTGGAGAAACTGAAAGAGACCTTGTCTTAGTGGATGTTACTCCTTTATCCTTAGGTGTAGAAGTTAAGGGAGGTTTAATGGAAGTTATTATACCAAGAAATAACAAAATTCCTGTCAAAAAATCTAAAACTTTTACCACCTCCGTAGACGGGCAAACAGAGGTTGAAGTAAGAGTTTATCAGGGTGAAAGGCCTTTAGCAAAAGACAATTTTTTCTTAGGGAGTTTTAAGTTGACAGGTATTGCCCCTGCACCAAGAGGAGTTCCTCAAATTGAAGTTGCTTTTGATATTGACTCTAATGGAATTGTAAGTGTATCAGCCAAGGATTTAGGAACTCAGAAACAGCAATCTATGGTAGTAACCGGAAGACACAAACTCGATAAAGAGCAAATAGATAGAATGATGAAAGAGGCTAGAGAGTACGAAGAACAAGACAAAAAGGTAAAAGAAAAAGTTGAGATGAGAAACCAAGCAGACGATTTAATCTATCAAACAGAAAAATTATTAAGTGAAAATGGAGATAAAATCCCTGATGACTTAAAAGCCAACATAGAAGAAAAAACAAAAGAATTAAAGCAAGCTTTAGAGGAAGATAACGTTGGTAAAATTAAGATAGTCAAAGATGAGTTACAACAAGAGATTATAAAAGTAGGACAATATATTTATCAAAACCAAAACCCAGGAGCAACTACGGGAGCAACTAACCCCGGAAACAATCCAGAAAATTAGGAATTTAGGAATTTAGGAGGCGTTAAAAGCCTCCTAAATTTTTTTGAACCTAACTTTGAATAACCCCACATCTATTAGTAGTATAAAACAAAGTCATATTTCTCAATACTTTGTATATAAGTGTAAATGTGGTATAATATATCTTGGAGGTGATTGCAAAGTGCAGAAAACCTTTAATTTCGATTCATTCAACTTATCATTGAAAGAACTGGACTCAAAGGAAGATTTATTAGATGACGATTTTGAGTTCACCAAGTTAGAAATAGCAGAGTTCCTAGAAAAGAATTTGGGAAAGTATGGAGATCCATTAGAAGATATTATCAGTTCTATTGATTACGCCTTTTCTAACGAGAAAGGAAAAGGAGGATTTGTTCTGGTGCTTCATAATGACGATAGCATTGTAGGTGCTGTTGTTATTAACGATACGGGTATGGAAGGATATATCCCTGAGCATGTGCTGGTGTACATAGCTGTTGATAAAAATTGTAGAGGGAAGGGGATAGGTAGTAACCTCTTGAAAGAAACAATTACCCGATGTGACGGGGATATATCCTTGCATGTGGAATACGACAACCCGGCTAGAAAATTGTACAAAAAAGTTGGCTTCGAATCCAAATATGCTGAGATGAGATATAAATCATAATATCCAATACCACGCAAAAAAAGGCAACCAAAATGGTTGCCTTTTTAATATATCTATCTTAGTGCTAAAAACTATTATGGTGGGCAGGGGCAGAATCGAACTGCCGACACACGGATTTTCAGTCCGTTGCTCTACCGACTGAGCTACCTGCCCATCCTTAAACTTGGTGGGCGCTGCAGGATTTGAACCTGCGACCTTCTGCTTGTAAGGCAGACGCTCTCCCACTGAGCTAAACACCCTTCCTAATGTTATGGCGCCCCCAACCAGATTCGAACTGGTGCCTTTGGCGTGAAAGGCCAATGTCCTTGACCGCTAGACGATGGGGGCAAGATCTCAAACCTGAAATATATTATCATAAAAATTATGAGATGTCAAGGTTTTTTTTGTTTTTTGATAATTTTTTTGCTATATCAGTTATATCTCCTGCCCCAACAAATAGTAGAACCGCATTTTTTTCTTGTAACAGATCTGATATAATTTCATCTTCAGAATTATAATATTTAGAGGATATAGCTTGAGAATTAAGAGCTTCAACTACCTTTTTTTCATCAACCCCGTTAATAGGTTCTTCAAAGGCAGAATATATCCTGTAGACTAATACTTCATCGGAATATTTTAGAACATCAATAAAGTCGTTTATGTGGAAGTAAAGACGGGTGTACCTATGTGGCTGAAATATGGTTATTATTTTCCTTTTTGGAAAATACTCTTTTGTTGCTTTTATCGTTTCTAAGATTTCGTCGGGTGTATGGGCATAATCGTCTATTATTGATAGATTTTCTTTATCGTAAAGTATGTTGAATCTTCTCCCTACTGAATTATACCCGAGAAAAGTTTCTTTTATTGTGTTAAACTCAATGCCGAATTCTAAAGAAAGTGCGGTTGAAGCCAGTGCATCATAAGCGTAGTGCACTCCCGGAAGATTTAAAGTAATATCTCCAATGTATATATTTTTATGATAAAGTTCAAACACCTGATATCTGTTATATTGGCGTCTTTTTTTAATTATATAATCTGCCTTTTCACTTCGCCCAAAGTATAAGACTTTCTTTTCTTCTAGGTGCCATTTAGTGAGATGGTTATCGTCTACATTTAATAAAACAAGTTCTTTAGTGTTGTTTGCAAATTTATAAAGAGAACTTTCCAAATTATCAAATTCATTGTCGTAGTGTTCTAAATGATCAGGTCTTAAATTGTTTATGATAGAAAAATTCGTTTCTGTTTCTTCTATAAAGCCATCACTCTCATCGACTTCCGCTATTACTATTCCATTTCCATATCTAAAGTTGCCATCTTCTAGTGAATCATGTATTCCACCTAAAAAAACTGTTGGATCTTTGCCGGCATTTTTGAATATTTGAGAAACCATAGCCGTTGTGGTGGTTTTTCCATCTGTCCCAGTAATGCCTATTGAGGTATGCTTTTGCAATATTGAGTTGAGTAGTTGCATTCTGTTCAAAATAGTTATATTTCTTCTTTTGGCCTCTATCAGTTCGGGATTGGTATATTTTATTGCCGTTGTTTTAATTAAAAAATCTATATCAGGAAGATCAGAGTCCTGTTTTAATTTGACTTTTATTCCTTTTTTTATTAAGTATTCTACTCTTTCGTTCATTTCATTGTTCGATCCAAGCACGTTTTTTATTCCATACTTATAAGCTGTGTATAAGGCTAGGGAACTCATACCGATACCACCTATCCCGGAGAAGTAATACTTCATAGATACCTCCTTTTGAGAATACAAATATTGACTTTAGAAACTCTAAAACCTTGTGTTAGCACCACTTAACCCGACGTTAAGGGGTAAACCCCTTAAGATCCCCAAATTCAAGGTCAAAATCATTTAAAAAAATGGTTTGCACAGTGACGCAAACGCACCCCGCACTCATAAGATATTATTAACAATACTTTCTGTGGCTCTATTTATCTTAGGTGTGTAGCTAAATTCTTCATTTTTTGGTTGAATACGATTTAAAAAGTTGATCAGTCGATCAATTTCCACATTTTCTTCATCAAAAACAACAACTTTTCCCTTCTTTTGAAGGGAAAGAGCGTTTTTTAATTGGTGATTTTCTGCAGCACCTTTCCATGGGATCAAAATAGCAGAAAGATCATAGAACTGAATTTCCGCTAGAGTTGTTGCTCCTGCCCTTGATATCACTCCATCGGATACAGCCATTAATTCATATAAATTTTCTATATATTTAAAAGTAAAAACATTGGGAAATTGTTTGAACTTTTCTTGGTTTTTGGTTATATGTATGTAATTGTTAATTTTTTCTTTTTTGTATACTCTGTACATTAATTCATCTATTTCGTTAGAACCAAGGCTTCCTCCAAAGACTAAAATACATCTTTTGTTTAAATCCTTTATTCCGAAACCATGCAAGTAAGTTCGCGGTATTTCATTTTCGGGCGTTCTTACAGGGTTACCTGTAAGAATAAACTTATCATTCAACTTTGTTTCTTCGTAACTTACAAAAACTTTTTTTGCCCATCTAGATAGTACTTTATTGGATATTCCAAGAATTGAATTTTGCTCATGCAAGTAAAAAGGAATATTTTGTTTTTTTAAAGCTAAACCCACGGGAACGGTCACATATCCACCAGTGAGAAATCCAAAAACAGGTTTGAATTCTTTTATTATTTTTTCAACTTTACGCTTATCCCTTAAAACTTCAAAGGCTCTGTTTATATTCCTAACGTTGTATAATGGCCTTTCTAGACCTTTGGTATTTAGAGGAATTAACTTAGCTTTTGGGAAATCTGTAGGTAGCTTTTTTTCTTCGATTCTTCCTTTTGTTGTAAAATATATCACATCTAACTTATTATAACATTTGTCTAGATATTTTATTACAGATAGAGCAGGGTAGTAATGGCCTCCTGTACCGCCTCCTGAAAAAACAACCTTTAACTCTTCATTCTTCCTCATCTGTTCTTGTCAACTCCGAATTATGATATATTAATCCCAAACCCCACCCTATAGATGTTAAGGTAACTATCATAGAAGAATTTCCATAGCTTACCATTGGAAGCGTCACTCCTGTGACCGGCATCCATGGCACTCCCAAGCCTACCAAAGTATTTATGACAACTTGAATGAAGATCCATGAAGCTGTAGCTCCACAGAATATGAAAGTAGCGTGATCTTTCGTAAGATAAGCTAAATACACAAGTTCATGAGATAGAAAAAAGAAAAGCATGACAACCATCACTATCCCTAATTTCCCCCATTCTTCTCCTATAACGGATATGATAAAATCGCTGTAAGATTCTGGTACATAGTATTTAAATTCACCCGCAAACGGTCCTGTACCAATTAGCCCACCATTTGCAATGGCATCTCTTGAACGTTGACTTTGAAAATCGTCGGAACCTGTCAATCTTGAAATTTGGTAGGTTTGAAGCAGATTATCCTGGAAGATAAAAAGAACTGAGACGATAATCAATGTAAAAACAATAAAAAATAACATAACCTTTTTATCTTTTATTCCCAAAAACATCGTTATTAAGGTTAACATTGTAATTATAAGGGCAGAACTGAGATCTGGTTCCAAAAAGATCAATAATATGCTAATACCACACACTAAAATAGGGGAAATTACATTTATTAGCAGATTCTTTTTATTTTGTATTTGAGTGTAATAAAAAGCCAAGAAAGCAGGAATAATAAGTTTTGCAAGTTCTGATGGTTGAAATTGGAAAGGCCCAATATTCAGCCATCTTTTTACGCCAGCGATAGGTTGGGTGAATAAAACGATAACTAAAATGAGATTCAAAAATGTAAAAAGAGCGATCATAATATGCTTACTTTTTGTAAATGTATCGCTGAGCATAAAAGCAATTATCGCTCCTAAAAAACCAATAATTAAAGCGATTATATATGTTTGAAATTTTTGTTCTGGGTTTATCTCTTTGATGTCACTGATTGCAAAAAGAGAACTGTAGATGAATAAAACACCAACAAATAGAGTGATACCCAATATTATTAAAAAAAAGATGAAATTTCGTTTTATAGCTATGCGTTGGGGGTTCACCCCAACCCCCCCCTTTCAAATTCTGTTTCTAATTTCAAAATATTGTCTTTCACATGCTTTCAGGAGCATTTACACCCAAGATAGACAAACCTCTTGCTATAACAATTTTTGTTGCATGGCAAAGATTCAACCTACCTTGAATAAGCTCATAATTTTCTGCATTGAGTACAGAGAGGTTGTTGTAAAAATGATGGAATCTTGAGGCTACTCTTTCTAAGTATTGCGTAAGCAGGTTAGGCTTATTTTGAATTACGGCTTTGGTTAATACATTGGTAAATAAGGATAACTCCCTCATTAACAATTTTTCTTCGTCTTCTTTCAGATTTTCTAAACCTAAAAATAATTCGTATTCTATCCCTCTCTTTTGAGCTTCTTTAAATATGCTACATATTCTGGCATGAGCATATTGAACATAATAAACAGGGTTTTCATTAGATTTCTTTATAGCCAAATCAATATCGAAGTTCAATGTTGTATCGGGATCAACCATCGCAAAAAAGTACCTAACAGCGTCTTTTCCAACATTTTGTATAAGATCATCGAGAGTGAAGAATTCACCGCTTCTTGTTGACATCTTTATAATTTCTTGACCCTTTTTTACATTTACAAACTGGTGTAAGATTATTTTTAAAAAATCTTCTGGTAAACCTAATGCTTGTATCGAAGCCATCATCCTTGGTATGTGACCATGGTGGTCAGAACCCATTATATCAATTACGCTATCAAAACCCCGTAGATACTTGTAATAATGGTAAGCGATGTCATCACAGAAGTAAGTGGGCATCGAATCTTTAGACCTTATCAACACCTTGTCGTTTTCATCTATCAAATCCGATACTTTAAACCATACTGCATCATCTTTTTCATACACATAGCCTTTAGCTTTTAAATCGTTCAAGGTTTTTTCAACCATTTTATTTTTAAATAATAATTGTTCACTAAAGATTACATCAAAGTTCACGTTTATCTTTTCAAGCGTCTCTAACATATTTTTTAGCATATCTTCTAAGACTTCTTTTCTAAATATATCTTCGGTTTCTTCATCCCATTTATCTTTAAATTTATCTCCATACTTGTTCAATACTTTTTTCGCCGTATCTATAAGATAATCTCCTCTGTAACCATCTTCAGGTATCTCATACTTTGACCCTAGAATTTCGTTGTATCTTACCCATAGGGAGTAGGAGAGAAGTTTCATTTGTCTGCCTGCATCGTTTAAATACATCTCTCTTTGAACAACGTATCCAGCTTGATCATACATATTTGCCAAAACGTCTCCCATAACAGCTTGTCGACCATGAGCGACGGTAATTGGACCAGTTGGGTTAATGCTTGCGAATTCGAACTGTATATTTGCACCCTTCCCTATATCAAATTTTCCGTAAGTTTTTGGGTTACTTAAAATTTTAGAACATAT
>NZ_JALY01000262.1:0-7549 GCF_002924615.1 Petrotoga halophila DSM 16923
CCTATTTCTGAAGTGGGTAAAATCCTCCTCAAGTTATAAATATATACTGTCTTCAGAAACTCTAAAAAATCCATTTTAAACCTCTTTTAATACCATCAATCAAAAAATTTCATTCCTTAAAAAGATCTTAAACTAGAACTTGGATTTCCGTCATACCCTTGCTAGCCTTAATATATACTCCTAAGTTATCTTCTTTGAATTTTTCTCCTTTTATAATTTTCCTAGGCTCAATGTTGCGAAGCAGCACATTCCAAGGTTTATTAGCTTTGTTTACTATAATCTTAATGACATCTCCTTCTCTTTTAGCCTTTACTAATAGATCCTCGACGCCTTCTATAGTTGGAATCTCGGCTGTCACAGTCTTTCCATCATCTATTTGAAAAAGATGAAAAGTAACATTGTTACCGTAATCATAGTCAGGCTTTGTATCAATAGCACCTATTGGAATGATGGAATTAGGTCTTACCCATAGAGGGAGGCTCATATATCCATATTCTTCCTTAACCCATCTTCCCCCTGTTTTTACCCTTCCATCTAATAAATGAGTCCATCGCCCCTCAGGTAAGTAATATTCTACCTTTCCTTTATCATTAAATATAGGTGCTACCAGTAAAGAACTTCCTAACATATATTGCAGGTCTAAAAATTTACAAGTCGGGTCATAAGGAAATTCTAATACCATGCTTCTTAAAACTGGAATACCTTTTTGACTGGCCTCACAAGCGATGGCGAATAGGTATGGCATTAGGCTACACTTAAGCTTGGTAAAATACCTAACCACATCTACCGCTTCTTCATCGAACAACCAAGGAACACGATAGGAACTGCTTCCATGAAGCCTACTATGAGAGGACAAAAGTCCAAAAGCCACCCATCTTTTGTATAAATCTGGTGTGGCGGTACTTTCAAACCCGCTTATATCATGGCTCCAAAATCCAAATCCAGACATTCCAAGCGATAAACCTCCCCTTAAGCTCTCAGCCATTGATTCATAACTGGCGCTACAATCCCCTCCCCAATGTACAGGAAATTGTTGTCCTCCTGCCGTTGCTGATCTTGCAAACACACAAGCACCGCCCGTTCCGTATTTTTCCACCAAAACCTCAAAAACAGCTTTGTTATACAAAAAGGTATAATAATTATGCATTTTCATAGGATCAGAACCATCATAGTACTTTACATCTGTAGGTATTCTTTCACCAAAATCTGTTTTAAAGCAGTCTACACCCATGTCCAATAAGCGCCGAAGGTTTTCTTTGTACCATTCACAGGCTTTTGGATTAGTAAAGTCAACTATACCCATACCTGCCTGCCACATATCCGATTGCCATATATCACCATTACGCTTTTTAATTAAGTAACCTTTTTTCATGCCCTCATCAAAGAGCCTGGAACGTTGGGCAATATATGGGTTAATCCATAGACATATCCTTAGACCTTTCTCCTTAAGCCTTCTAAGCATTCTTTCAGGATCTGGGAATATACGTTCATCCCATTCAAAATTGGTCCAGTGGAATTCCTTCATCCAAAAGCAATCAAAGTGGAATACATGAAGAGGAATATCACGTTGTGCCATTCCATCAATAAAAGTATTAACGGTTTCTTCATCGTAGTTAGTAGTAAAAGAAGTGCTAAGCCAAAGACCGAAGGACCATGCAGGAGGAAGGGCAGGTCTTCCTGTAAGGAATGTATACTTCTCCAATACTTTCTTAGGTTCCGAACCATAGATTACAAAATATTCAAGATATTCTCCAGGCACGCTGAACTGCACACGACTTACCTTTTCTGATGCTATCTCAAAAGATACTTTTTCAGGATGATTGACAAACACCCCATAGCCTGCGCTAGTCATATAAAATGGAATGTTTTTATAGGCGATCTCGCTACTAGTACCCCCGTCTTCATTCCACATATCTACAACCTGACCATTTTTTATGAAAGGAGTAAACCTTTCTCCCAACCCATAGACATACTCTCCAACTTTAAGCAGCAATTGCTCGTGTACATAAGTCTCTCCCTCCTCTGTAACAATGTATCCCATATTCTTATAACCACTTGAGGTAATGAGTTTACCTCCACCAAAAAAATCTACATTCCAGTCTCCATGTTTTTTGACTCGTGCAGTTAGATTCCCGGAAGTTAACGAAACGTATTCATCCTCATCAGTAATTCTCACATGGCAACTATCTTTTTCATGTAGCTCAAAAGAAGGCTGCTTCATGGATAATCCTTTGTGATGGGTAATCCTTACTCGAATAACATCATCCATAGGTGATGTGAACTCGACAGTGAAAAGTGGGCAATTTAAAGTGTCTCCTCGTTGCCGTATATGCTTAGATGGAGCATAGACATTCAAAGAATTCCCTTTTATTTCCACATCATTTACTTCTGCTGGAAAGAACGCTTTAAGTCCCTCCCGCATCTGCCAATAACCTTTTGTAAATTTCATTTAATTCCTCCATTTCTCTTATCTATCCAAACTTTAGAAATTACGAAACCTGTTTTTCGAATTGAAATTCCTCAGTACAAAAAATTAAAGTACCTCTATAAAAAATATAAGTTATCCGGCTTTACTCTATATCCGCTAGCCGATTTGCATCTTTTATCTTCTTTTCAATAATCGCAATATCAGTCATAATTGTACACCAATATTAAGAATTAATTATACGATTATACGTGAAGGGTTCGTAAAAATCCTTCTAGTGATTTCTCTGAATCCACCTTCAAATGTAAGGGCAAAAGATTTTTCTGCGTAGATTTTATCCGATGATGAGCCTACCATAACATCCAGGGTGCAGTTTTCAATGCCAAGATGGTTTTCAATGTTATGATAACCTAATGAATCATACAATATATTGAACTCCACAGTAACTTTCTTACCTTTTTCGATCCATATTCGTTTATATCCTTTGAGTTCTCGCTCAGGCTGTAATACTGATGTGTATTTCTTGCGTACATATACTTGTATCACCTCTTCGCCATCAAATGAACCATTGTTTCTAACAGTAACCCTTACAGTTATCCCATCCTTACCCTGGTTCATAGAAATATCTTCATACACAAAAGAAGTATAACTTAAGCCGTAACCAAATGCATAAAGTGGGTTTAAATCAACTTCCAGATACTTATTGCGCCAGAATTGTTTTTTTCCACTCAGGTGTTGAGAGTAATACACTGGAAGTTGTCCCAAACATTTGGGTATGGTAACGGGCAGTCTACCTGAAGGATTATAGTCACCAAACAGTACCTCAGTAATGGCAGAAGCTCCTTCCATACCAGGTTTCCATGCTTCCAGAATGGCGTCCATGTTCTCACTCTCATAGGAGAGTTCAAGCGGTCTGCCGTTGCATAGTACTAAAATTATTGGTTTATCTAGTTTTTTCAATTCTTTAAGTAACATCCGTTGCTCATGAGATAAATTAATTTCCGCGCGATCTACTGATTCCCCACTGTCATTGTCTCTTCCCATACCGCTGGTATCACCACATACTGCAATGATTACATCAGCTTTAGATGCAACTTTTACAGCTTGATCTATTGAAAAAAAATCCGGATCGTTATGATAGTTGTAAGTATCTTTTAAACCTTGAGCTAGATATACCTTTGTTTCATCGGATACGGCTTTCTTTATGGCCTGGTAAATAGTTTTTGTATCATGGAATAATTGCTCATAAGTTGTTCCCTTCCTTTTAAAGAATAAAGTTCGGGCAATTACCTCATCTTCACTAAGCCCTTCTGAGCTGTAATACATATCCTCAATATGGGAAGGATAAGAGTAATCCCCATAGGCAAATTCCTTTTTATCAGCTAAGGGGCCTACTACGGCTATACTGCCAATATTTTTTGACAGTGGCAGAATACCATTTTTATTTTTCAAAAGCGTCATTGATTGTTGAGCCATTTTTTTGGCGATGCTGACATGTTTTTTGGAACATACGATGTTGTCAACCACATCTTCGTTAACAAATGGGTTGTCAAAAAGACCTAGTTTGAATTTAAGTGTAAGAACCTTTGCTACAGCATTGTCCACAATAGTAGGATTCACCCTACCTTCAAGACAAAGGTCCTTTAAATAGGTTTTAAACATGTAATCCAACTCACATTCGATACCTGCATTAAGGGTAAGTGAAACTGTATCTTCCAGCTTCTCGCAGTAATCATGATAATTCTTGACAAGTTGTATGCCATTTCCATCGGATACTATAAGACCTTCAAATCCAAGTTTTCCACGTAGTACATCTGTAAGGAGCTTTTTGGATGCATGGCATGGCACTCCATCAACTTCATGGTATGCTGCCATGACAGAAGAAGCACCTCCTTCTTGTATTGCTGCTTCAAAGGGTACGGCATACTGGTCAAAAATCTCTCGATCGGTAATATGTACTGGGGCGCAATTCTTTCCCCCATCGCTGAAACCTTGTGCAACATAGTGCTTAAGAGTTGCGATAATGCCATTTTTTAGTGATTGGGACTGTAACCCTTTTGTATATGCCATCCCACACTGGGAGACTAGATATACGTCTTCACCATATGATTCTTCATACCTACCGTACCTATGGTCGCGTATAACATCTACTACTGGTGCCAATGAAAATCTTTCACCTGTTGACAACATTTCTTCGCGTACGGCATTCCCCATCTCATAAACAAGCTCATCATTAAACATAGCTCCTGCCCCGATGTTTTGTGGAAATAATGTATGGTTCCTGCTCAAAACCCCCGAGGTGGCTTCGGTGATGAAAAATATCGGTATTCCAAGGCGCGTTTCTTCAATAAAATATTTTTGAATCTCATTTGTCAGCCTGACAATTTCTCGTGGAAGCAGATCTGTTGCCCCACCTATTCTGGAGAGGTAGCCACATCCGTTTGGTACATTTTTTCGCGCTTTTTCAGCAGAAAAAGACATTGTCTGCATGTCCGAAATCACATCGCCCATCCTCGCAGAAGACAATTGTGCTACTTTCTCCTCTAATGTCATCCGTGAAAGAAGGTCCTTTACGCGTTCTTCAATAGACCTAGAAGGATCTTTGTAAATCATATTCTTATACCCCTTTCAGTTGTTTGATTTGCTCTTAAAAAACTCGAGAGTTTTATTTCATATGTTTCAAACTAAAATTTTTGGGATTCACCCTTTTGTACTATTTTTGCATTCAAATTCCCAGTTACTATTATTACCGTACCAATTACTTTTAATCCGCACATCTCTATGAGTGACTGACTTAATGCGGGCTGAGCCCCCCGAAGGGGGCTCAGTGTATTTATTTGTAACCCTTATTTCTTCCCTGTTGGTTCAAGGAAGGGGAGTACGTATTTGAAGTTTGGCCAGTCTTCAGAAATAATCATATATGGATTTTCAGCACCGGGATAATTCGTCCAATAATACTCATCCCATGCTGCCATTTGAGGCCTTCCAACAACTGGTATAGTTGGCATTTCTTCTATAAGTATTTTCAAGCCTTCCATTCCAAGCTCTGTATTTCTAGGATCATTCCAATCCAACTTTTCCATTTCTTCGACAATTTCATCAATCCTAGGATCTGTCCATCTACCTGTTGCAGGACCATTAAGAACTACTGCATACTCTCCTATGGGTTTATAGTACTTCGAGTGCAAGCTTGAAAAACTACGAGACAAATCAGGATGTCCACCCCATGGTTCCTGCATAGCATTACTAGGTGTTAACTCAAATTTTCCTAGGGAGACAAGATCAGTGCTGATTTCGCTAGTAATTGTGACTACTTCTATTCCAAAGTTTCTCCATTGTTGTGCTGCAGCAACATTTGCTGCAGTTGGATCTTCGCCGACCAAATAATTTATTTTCCAAGGTGTACCGTCTGGTAACAACCATTTGCCTTTTTTATCTCTCGTAAATCCATTCCTTTTTAACAATTGTTCAGCTACATCAGGGGCGTATTTCCACCATCCTGACCCAAATGATTCTCCAATTTTTTCAGGATCATCAGGCACATCATATCCTCGGCTTCTACCATATTCTGCAAGTCGTAATGGAGCGTCAGGATCATATGGTTTAAATGGTTCTCCATTAACTTCTATGTCTAAGGTGAAATTTTTCAACCATTCTTCCATAGGCTCATAATAAACCTTTTGATAATAAGGTGTGGGAGGAAGGTGAAGTGTACCCATGGTTGCAACACCATCATACGCCATCCCTATGTAATCTACTATATCAAATGCAAGAGTTAATGCCCATCTTACATCTTTTATATTGTAGGGATATACATCAGTATTAAAGGTAAAACCTTGTATATTAGGATCGCCGTTGAATACCCATGGATATTCTTTTCGGTATCCCCTTGAATATGGATTCCTTTGAGTAAGCGCTTTGAATCCCTCTAATGATAAACTCGCTACCATGTCCAAGTTATGGTTAGCTTGCGCAATTATTTTATTAGTTTCATCTCCATAGTAATAATAGAGTACGTATTTTGGTTTTGGTTCACCAAACAACATCCCAGTTGGGGTCCTATCCCAGTCTTCCCTCTTTTCCCAAAGTGTCCAATAACCACCGGCATCATAATCTTTTAGAACGTATGGACCACTGCTTATCGGAGGATTGAAATCAAAGGATAGGGGATCTTCTACTTTTTCAAAAATATGTTTGGGGAAAGGTCTCCATGCTCCCCATCTGTCTATAAAATTAGCGTGGAATCGGGAGTTGGGTTCTTTCAATTCAATTACAACTGTATAATCATCAGTTTTGTAAACTTTATCAATGTACATATTGAATTGGTCATAATAAGCCATTCCTTGATATTTCATAGTTGTTTCAATACCATACACAATATCATCTGCATTAATTTCAACATCATCACTCCAATAGCATCCTTTTCTTAACTTAATTGTCATTTGTGTGAAGTCTTCGTTGTAGATCGGACCTACGGCTGCAAGAGAATTAATAACTTCTCCTCTGACAGGTTCCATCATCCACAATGGTTCCAACATCAATTGTTGAACCCCTCGATCAGAAGTTCTCCAGGTAACAGTAAATACGTTAAAATTACTTGGGGCAGTCGCTCTTCCATTAATGACGTCACCAATTAGTGTTTCTTCCCTTGGAATTCCAGCTACCTGTGAAAATCCTGAAACAACAAGTAACACGGAAACAAAAATCAGAAATAAACTTTTTTTCATTCTTTCGCACCTCCATAAAGTTTTTGAGTTGCTTTATATCCTCACATGCTCGCTAAAATACTGCCTTTAGAAACTCTAAACACTCATTACATCATGGTTTTAAAAACGTTTTTTCAAAACACAGCTCCTCTTCTTATGTGTGATTATTCATAATTTAGAACTCTTTTTTATCAATTCTCTGAAAAGAAAGACAATTTATCGTATTCTCTAACCCTCATAAAAACCACCTTCCATTTTCAAAATTTTTCTATTTCTAGAGTGTCTCTCGCTAAAACAAATTTCTATAAATAATTATCCTTCCTAGTAATATGTGAGGATAAATATGAAACTTAAAAAATCTTTTAAGACAAAAAAATCATACCTTGATATAAAACATTTCCTCTTGAATTACTTGATA
>NZ_JALY01000137.1:0-2917 GCF_002924615.1 Petrotoga halophila DSM 16923
TACGTTAAAGGCTCCTTGTAATCCTAGCAAGATCGTTTGTGTTGGCTTAAACTATCGAGATCATGCGGAAGAAATGAAGGACAAAATCCCAGAAGAACCGGTTCTCTTCATAAAACCGTCAACGGCTGTGATTGGACCAAAAGAAAGTATTATATACCCAAAAATGAGCAATCAAGTAGATTATGAGGCAGAACTTGCGGTTATAATTAAAGACAAAATCAAAGACATAGAAGAAGACCACGTAAAAGAACATATCCTAGGGTATACTTGTTTTAACGATGTTACCGCTAGGGATTTGCAGAAGAAAGATGGACAGTGGACACGAGCAAAATCCTTTGATACTTTTGCGCCCTTTGGTCCCACAATTGTAACAAATATTGATCCAAGTAACCTAAATATTCAACTTTTACTCAACGATCAAATCAAACAAAACTCAAATACTAACCAATTAATCTTTTCTGTGGAAAAACTCGTAAGTTTCATATCAAAAATAATGACCTTATATCCCGGTGATGTAATTGCCACAGGTACACCTTCAGGTGTGGGACCAATGAATGTTGGAGATAAGGTGGCAGTTAAAATAGAGAAAATAGGGATACTAGAAAATAATGTTATAAACTAATTTTAAATATTCTATTGAAAAAATCCTCTCAATCTACGATGAGAAACATAAAATTCTACATCTACCCGCTGCTTATAGATGCAGTGAGTAGTTGATATCATTCATCTATATAACCCAAATTCTTCAATCTTTTTTTGATCGCCTTTATTTCCTCTTCAGTCAATGTTTCAATTTGGTTAGTGGATTTGTTATTCTTTTTGGTTTGCTGGATTTCTTCAGAGGATACCAAATCTCTAAGCACAAACACAACAAACTCTGTAACACTGGAATAACCAGTATTTTCTATTATGGATTTAAGTTTATCATACAACGGTTTTGGTATTTTTAAGGTCACCTTATCAGACATGAAAGTCACTCTCCAAATGTTTCTTTTAACTGTATTATATCACGTCGTTTTTGATTAATCAAAGGTTTTTCTTTTTGAAAGATCTTTGTGTTATTATTTGTCTATAGCTTCTTTAAAAGGAGTGGCTTAATGAACAAAAAAATCGTAATCATCGGATTAGATTGTGCTTCACCAAATTTAATCTTTGATGAGTTTTTCGATGATTTACCCAATTTAAGAAAAATTATGAAAAATGGAGTGTACAATGAATTAGAGTCAACTATCCCTCCAATAACCGTTCCAGCCTGGATGAGCATGTTTACAGGTAAAGATCCTGGTGAGCTTGGAATATATGGTTTTACAAATAGGCAAAATTATGATTATCACTCTTTCTCATTGGTTTCTTCCAAAAGCGTGAAATATAAAAAATTGTGGGATATTTTTACACAAAAAGGCAAACAAAACATCGTGATAGGCGTACCGTTAACTTACCCTCCTTCTGCCTTGAAAGGAAACATGATTACTGGATTTTTAACGCCTTCTTTTGAATCCAATTATACTTATCCAAAATATTTAAAAAATGAATTACTAGCCAATACAGGAAATTTCATTTTTGATGTATATGATTTTAGAACCGAAGATAAAGAAAGACTATTAAAAGATATCTACGAAATGACAAATAATCATTTTAAAATTGCGAATTATTTAGCAAAAAACAAACCCTGGGATTTATTTGTAATGGTTGAAATGGGGACAGACAGAATTCACCACGGATTTTGGGCTTTGCACGATAAAAAACATCCAAAACATATAAAAAGTAGATTTAATTCTGCCATTAGAGATTATTATATTCATTTAGACAACAAGATAGGAGAATTTTTGAATGGTATTCACGGCGATTTCGACGTTATAATAGTATCAGATCACGGCATAAAACCTATGTACGGTGGCATAGCCATTAACGATTGGCTCATTAAGAAAGGATATTTGGTTTTAAAGGAGTATCCAAAAAAGCCCGTTTCTATAAATAAATTGATAAGAGAAAAAAAGATAGATTGGAATAAAACCAAGGTGTGGGGAAATGGTGGCTACCATGGCAAGCTATTTTTCAACATAAAAGGCAGGGAACCTTTGGGAGTAATTGAAAAAAATGAATTAGATAATTTCAAAACTAAGCTTATACAAGAGCTGAAAGACATTAAGAATGAAGATGGAAATGAGATGAATACAAACGTGTATGAACCCCAAAAAATTTATAATAAGCTAAATAATATTCCTCCCGATTTGATTGTTTACTTTGATGATCTATCTTGGAGATGTCAAGGTAGCATAGGTAATGAAAGCATTTACACATACGACAATGACATTGGTCCTGATGATGCCAATCACGCTAGCTACGGGATTTTTATAAGCAACAACAAAATTCTAAAAATCAACAAAATTACCGATTTTTTTAATTCGATAGTTTATAATTATTTGTCTGATTGAAATTAAAATACGATCATTCTAATGCTTAGAAAAGTAATAATACAACCAAGAGAAATCATCAACACTTTAGCAGGAATTTTCTTGGTTATCAAAGCGGCGATTGGAGCTGCCAAACTTCCCCCAATAATTAATCCAATAATAACGCTCCAATTGAATTGTGATAGCAAGGCAAAGAATGCCACAACTTCAGAAATAGTAACAAAAAACTCAGCAGCATTCACTGAACCTATAGTCTTTCTCGGATTCTTTCCATCAGAAACTAACGTTGATGTAACGATAGGCCCCCATCCTCCACCTCCAATGGCATCGAAAAAGCCTCCTAAAAGACCTAAGATAGAGTAATGCCTCCTTCTTGTAATCTTCTCTTCTGAATGTTTATGCATGGTGGTAACTTTGTACAATATTCTTATCCCCATAATCAATAAATAGATGCCAATGAACGGTTTGATTTTGTCTCCGTCTATATTTGTCAAAATATAAGC
>NZ_JALY01000136.1:0-2314 GCF_002924615.1 Petrotoga halophila DSM 16923
TACGTTAAAGGCTCCTTGTACTCCTAGCAAAATCGTTTGTGTTGGCTTAAACTATCGAGATCATGCGGAAGAAATGAAGGACAGAATCCCAGAAGAACCGGTTCTCTTCATAAAACCGTCAACGGCTGTGATTGGACCAAAAGAAAGTATTATATACCCAAAAATGAGCAATCAAGTAGATTATGAGGCAGAACTTGCGGTTATAATTAAAGACAAAATCAAAGACATAGAAGAAGACCACGTAAAAAAACATATCTTAGGGTATACTTGTTTTAACGATGTTACCGCCAGGGACTTACAGAAGAAAGATGGACAGTGGACACGAGCAAAATCCTTTGATACTTTTGCGCCCTTTGGTCCCACAATTGTAACGGATATTGATCCAAGTAACCTAAATATCCAACTTTTACTCAACGATCAAATCAAGCAAAACTCAAATACTAATCAATTGATCTTTTCTGTGGAAAAACTCGTAAGTTTCATATCAAAAATAATGACCCTAAATCCGGGCGATGTAATTGCTACAGGCACACCCTCAGGTGTGGGACCGATGAATGTTGGAGATAAAGTGGCAGTTACAATAGAGAAAATAGGGATACTAGAAAATTATGTTAGAAACTATGCATCTATGCACTGATTATAGATGCAATGAATAGTTGATATCACTCATCTATATAACCCAAATTCTTCAATCTTTTTTTGATCGCCTTTATTTCCTCTTCAGTCAATGTTTCAATTTGGTTAGTTGATTTGTTATTCTTTTTGGTTTGCTGGATCTCCTCAGAAGATACCAAATCTCTCAGCACAAACACAACAAACTCTGTAACACTGGAATAACCAGTGTTTTCTACTATGGATTTAAGTTTATCATACAACGGTTTTGGTATTTTTAATGTCACCTTATCAGACATGAAAGTCACGCTCCAAATGATCCTTTTAATTGTATTATATCACGTCGTTTTTGATTAATCAAAGGTCTTTCTTTTTGAAAGATCTTTATGTTATTATTTGTGTATAGCTTCTTTAAAAGGAGTGGCTTAATGAACAAAAAAATCGTAATCATCGGATTAGATTGTGCCTCACCAAATTTAATCTTTGATGAGTTTTTTGATGATTTACCCAATTTAAAAAAAATTATGGAAAATGGAGTTTACAATGAATTAGAGTCGACTATTCCTCCAATAACTGTACCAGCCTGGATGAGCATGTTTACAGGTAAAGATCCTGGTGAGCTTGGAATATACGGCTTTACAAATAGGCAAAATTATGATTATCACTCTTTCTCGTTGGTTTCTTCCAAAAGCGTGAAATATAAAAAATTGTGGGATATTTTTACACAAAAAGGCAAGCAAAACATCGTGATAGGCGTACCATTGACTTACCCTCCTTCTCCCCTGAAAGGACACATGATTACCGGATTTTTAACGCCCTCTTTTGAATCTAATTATACCTATCCAAAACATTTAAAAAATGAATTACTAGCCAATACAGGGCATTTCATTTTTGACGTAAATGATTTTAGAACCGAAGATAAAGAAAGACTATTAAAAGATATCTACGATATGACTAATAATCACTTTAAAATCGCGAATTATTTAGCAAAAAACAAACCCTGGGATTTGTTTGTAATGGTTGAGATGGGGACAGACAGAATTCACCATGGATTTTGGGCTTTGCACGATAAAAAACATCCCAAACATATAAAAAGCAAATTTAATTCAGCTATTAGAGATTATTACATTCATTTAGACAATAAGATAGGAGAATTTTTGAGTGGTATTCAAGGCGATTTCGACGTTGTAATAGTATCAGATCACGGTATAAAACCTATGTACGGTGGCATAGCTATTAACGATTGGCTCATTAAGAAAGGATATTTGGTTTTAAAGGAGTATCCAAAAAAGCCCGTTTCTATAAACAAATTGATAAAAGAAAGAAAGATAGATTGGAGTAAAACCAAGGTATGGGGAAATGGTGGCTACCATGGCAAGCTATTTTTTAACATAAAAGGAAGGGAACCTTTAGGGGTAATTGAAAAAAATGAATTAGATAATTTCAAAACTAAGCTTATACAAGAGCTGAAAGACATTAAGAATGAAGATGGAAATGAGATGAATACAAACGTGTATGAACCCCAAAAAATTTATAATAAGGTAAATAATATTCCTCCCGATTTGATTGTTTACTTTGATGATCTATCTTGGAGATGTCAAGGTACCATAGGTAATGAAAGCATTTACACACATAACAACGACATTGGTCCTGATGATGCCAATCACGCCAGCCACGGTATTTTTATAAGCAGCAATAAAAT
>NZ_JALY01000051.1:0-4726 GCF_002924615.1 Petrotoga halophila DSM 16923
GGCGAAGGGGCGCTATTTATAAAGTTTCAAAGAGAATCTTTCATTTTTTATTTTGGAGAAGAGATAAAAAATGGCACGCCCGGAGGGAATCGAACCCCCAACCTGCGGTTTTGGAGACCGCCGCTCTACCAATTGAGCTACAGGCGTATTGCTTCAATATTATAACATAAAAGTAGAAATCTATCAAGCGTTTTTTTCTTTAAATTAGAGTGAATTGATTTGTTAACAATAATGTGATATGCTTATGAATAGAGAAGTTTGACATGTATCTTAAAAAAAGAGTCCTTCTATTTATATTATAAAATATTTAATATAATAGTAACTTTAAATTATACCTCGTCTTTTACTTTTTTCATACTTTTTACCAAATTTCTTTCTTTTTATAGTATACTAAGGAAGGATTATTAAGTAATGGGGTGAGCAAATAATGTTCGAAAATTTACAAAAAAAGTTGACAGGAGTCTTCAAGAACCTATCAGGTAAAGGTAAATTATCTGAAAAAAATATAAAAGACGCTGTTAGAGAAGTAAAACTTTCTCTGTTGGAAGCGGATGTACATTATAAAGTGGTTAAAGAACTGATCGATAGGGTTAAGGAAGAAGCGGTTGGATCTAAAGTTCTTGAAAGCTTAACCCCTGATCAAGAATTTATCAGAATAGTTCGAGACGATTTAATAGAATTGATGGGCGGTAAAGAAAACAGTAAGATTACTATTTCTCATAACCCTGGTTTTATTATGCTTACAGGTTTACAAGGAAGCGGTAAAACAACGACCGCGGCTAAATTAGCAAATCTTTATAAGAAAAAAGGAAAAAACCCTTTGTTAGTTGCTGCTGATACTTACAGACCAGCAGCTATCGATCAACTTGTACAGTTGGGTGAGGATATTGGTATTCCTGTCTTTACTGGTGATAGAGTAGACGCTTTGAAAATTGTAGAAGAAAGTAAAAAATATGCTGAAAAGCTTTTACATGATATTGTTATTGTAGATACCGCGGGTCGTTTGCACATCGATGAAAAAATGATGGAAGAGTTAGATAAGATAAAAAAGATAATTAATCCCGATGAAATTTTGATGGTCGTCGATTCAATGGTTGGTCAAGACGCAGTCAATTCGGCAAAAGAATTTAACGATAAATTGGATCTTTCTGGTTTTGTTGTTTCAAAACTCGACGGTGATTCTCGTGGCGGGGTCATCATCTCTATAAGGTACATAACGGGAAAACCTGTCAAGTTAGTCGGTGTTGGTGAGAAGATAGATGATTTGGAAGAGTTTTACCCAGATAGATATGTTGGAAGAATTTTGGGAATGGGAGATGTACTTTCTTTCATAGAGAAAGTAGAAAAAGATATAGATAAAAAGAAAGCAGAAGAAGATGCGGAAAGGTTTATGGATGGAAAGTTCGATTTAAAAGATTTTCTCGAGCAAATTCGACAAATAAGAAAATTAGGGCCTCTCAGTAATCTTTTAGAAATGGTTCCTGGCGTTCCAAAGGAACAGGTGGATGTAACCAAAGGTGAACAAGAATTAAAAAAATTCGAAGCAATAATTAATTCAATGACTCCAAAAGAGCGTAAAAACACTAGAATACTAACTTATTCAAGAAAACAACGGATAGCAAAGGGAAGTGGGACAACTCTTCAAGATATCAATAGACTTTTGAAATCGTACGATCAGTTGAAAAAAACGATGAAGCAAATGAAAAAACTCAAGGGCAGAAAACTGATGAAAAATCTACCTTTTTAAAATACTAATAATAATTAAAAATATGTGGAGGTGTATTAATGGTAAAAATCAGATTGAACAGGATGGGAAGGCGACATCAACCGTTTTATAGAATAGTTATCGTAGACTCAAGAAACAAAAGGAGTGGAAAATATATAGAATCAATCGGATACTATGATCCTCTAAATAACTCAAATCAGTACAAAGTCGACGAAGATAAGGCTTTAGATTGGCTTTTAAAAGGTGCTCAACCCACAGACACAGCAAGAAGAATACTTAGAAAAATGGGTGTCATGAAAAGATATGATGAAATAAAATTTAGAGCTAGAAAAGAAAAGAATACCAAAAACTCTGAGAAAATTGTTGAAACAGAAGGAGAAAAAGTCAAAGAATGAAAAATCTGCTTTTAGACATTTTGAACAACATCGTTAAACATCCAGATGAAATAAAGATCATTGAATCCAATGAAGAAAAAAACGTAATATTTGAAATATACGCAAATTCTGAAGATGTTGGACAAATAATTGGAAAAGACGGTAGAACTATTAAATCCATAAACATTCTTTTAAATGCAGCAAAAAAAGATCCTGAGAAGAAATTTATTTTAAAAGTAATTAGGTGAGTGAATTGAACAGTTTATCCAATCTTTTGGACAACAAAATCTCTGTAGCAAAAATCGTTAATAGCCATGGAGTGCACGGAGAGGTAAAAATAGTACCTTTTACCAATGTAAAAGATGTGATAACAAACTTAGAAGAAGTTCTCTTATACAACACCTCAACCAGAAATTTCTTCTTTAGTAAGGTATTACAAGTTAAACCATTAAACAAATTTTTTGTATTAAGCTTACGTGGAATAAAGGACATGGACGAAGCTAAAAAAATGATAGGTTATGAAGTTTTTATCGATAAGAAAGATCTTCCTTCTCTTAAAAGCGACGAATATTACTGGTATGAGATTTTAGATTCTGAGGTTTACTATGAAGACGGAGAATACGTTGGAAAGGTAGAAGAAATAATTCAAACAGGTGCAAACGATGTTATCTCCATAAAAAATGTTGAGGATGATAAAGAAGTTCTCATACCAATGACAGATCATTACATTGTTGAATTAAAAAAAGAAGATAAAAGTATTATAGTAAAAAAGATAGAGTGGTACGAAAATGGAACAAATCAAAAGGATTAAAATCAGTGTTTTGACTATTTTCCCCACTATGTTTGATATTATTAAAAACTATGGAGTAATCAAAAAGGCTATAGAAAAAGAATTAGTTGAAATAGATATACTCAATCTAAGAGATTACGCAACTGATAAACACAAAGTAACTGATAAACCTGGTTACGGTGGAGAAAATGGAATGGTTATGCTGGCCGAACCTTTTTATCGTTTTTACGATGAATACATACTATCTAAGAACCATAAACCTTATATAGTTTTACCTTCTCCACAAGGCGAAGTATTTAATAACGATTTAGCTTTTGAGTTGGCAAAAAAAGAGGAATTAGTTTTTTTCTGTGGAAGATACGAAGGAATAGATGAAAGGGTTAAAAAGATCGTTGACAAAGAAGTTTCAATAGGAGATTACGTTTTAACTGGCGGCGAAATCCCTACCATGGTTATTATTGAAACTCTTTTAAGATTTTTGCCCGGAGTAGTAGGTTCAAAAACAAGTGTAGAAAACGATTCTTTTTACAATGGGCTTTTAGACCATTCACACTACACCAAACCTCGGGATTTTAGAGGAATGCAAGTGCCAGAAATTCTGTTAAGTGGGGATCATGAGCGTATTAGAATCTTTAGAAAAAAAGACAGTTTGTTAAAAACGATATTGAAAAGGCCTGATCTATTTATAAAGAAAGAATTAAATGAAGAAGAAAAAAAGATTTTAGTAGAGATTATTCAAGAAATGCTTAACAAAAACTCTAATGATTTTAAGGAGTCCCAAGATGTTTGATAAACTATATGTGGCCTTAATTCACTATCCTATTCTAAAAAAAGACGGAAGTATTGTTTCAACAGCTGTTACAAATTTTGATGTTCACGATATTTCAAGAACCTGTAAAACTTATAACGTAAAAAACTATTTCTTAGTAACTAATTTACCTGCTCAACGAAAGATTGTAGAAAAGGTTTTAGATTACTGGCTCAACGGATATGGAGGAGAATTTAATCCCAACAGAAAAGAAGCGCTTGAAATATTTAAAATAAAAAATTACCTGGAGGACGTTATCGAAGAAATAGAAAAAAATGAAGGAGAACGTCCAAAGATAGTTTTTACATCTGCTAAAGCAAGAAATAATGTAGTTTCTTTCGAGGATCTAAAGAATAAGATAAAAGATTCTGACCATCCCTTTTTAATTCTTTTTGGAACCGGTTGGGGAATGCCAGAAGAGATTAGAGAAATTTCTGATTACGATTTAGAACCCATTAGAGCTAATGGAGAGTTCAATCATCTTTCTGTAAGGTCAGCGGTAGCAATAACCTTAGATAGATTAATAGGCGAAATTGCTTGATTTCTAGACTCTTCTGTAGAAGAGATTTTGGAGCGGGGTGAAGGGGCGCTAAATGAAGTTTCTAAAGACACTATGAAAAATAATATTTGGGAGGTTTAAAAAATGGACAAAATCATAAATGCAGTAGAAACAAATTACAAAAAAGAAGATATCCCTGAAATTAGACCAGGTGATACCGTAAGAGTCAACGTGAAAGTTGTGGAAGGAGAAGGTGAAAGAAAAAGAGAAAGAATCCAACCCTTTGAAGGAATAGTAATAAAAATAAGAGGCGCTGGTCTTGGGCGTTCTTTCACTGTTAGGAAAATAGGTGCGGATAGAGTAGGCGTTGAAAGAATCTTTCCGTTTCATTCTCCATCTATAAGCAGCGTAGAGGTCTTGAAAAAAGGTAAAGTTAGAAGGGCTAAACTTTATTACCTGAGGGATGTTAAAGGAAAAATAAGGATTAAAGAGAGGAAGGATTGAGCCTTTTGAAAGAGGCTACTAAGAA
>NZ_JALY01000191.1:0-5193 GCF_002924615.1 Petrotoga halophila DSM 16923
TACCTTTTCACCTTCGAAGATGGTTTCTTTCACGTTCAGGTCTTTGTCTAAAATGACAAGATTTGCATAGTAGCCAACTTCAATCCTTCCCTTATCGTAAATATGTAGGTCTTGAAGTGCGTTGTATGAGGATACCTTTGCAAGTTCTTGTAGTGTACAATTGGTAAATCTTTTAAAATTTTTGACACCTTCGTTGAAAAGTAGGGTACTCCCAGCGATCGTTCCATCACTAAGTTTTGCGTGATTGTTTTTTACTGTAACTGTTAAACCACCCAATTCATATTCACCGTCTTGTAAACCCGCAGCAGCCATAGAGTCGGTTATCAATATAATTTTGTCTGCTCCTTTTATTTTATATACCAACATTACAAACTCAGGAGAGAGATGAATTCCATCACATATCATTTCTATATTAAAATCAAAATAAAAGCCAGAACCTGTTCCTCCTATGTTTCGATGATGTAGTGGTGTTAATGCGTTTGAAAAATGGGTGATTCTGGTAACTCCTGATTCGAAAGCTTTTTTGAAGATATCAAAATTAGCTGAAGTGTGGCCTAATGAGATTACTATATTCTTTTCTTTAAGATAATTTGATGCCTCAATAAAACCGTTAACCTCTGGTGCCATGGTTATTAATCTCACTTTATCGTTAATTATCTCTTTTAATTCCTCCAAAGAAGGATCTCTTATATAATGAGGGTTCTGAGCTCCTTTTTTTTCTTTGTTTATATAAGGACCTTCCAAATGAACTCCTTCAATTGAAGAACCTACATCTTCTGTATTATTCAAAACTTTTAAGATCTGTTCTTTAGAGGCTGAAACCGTTGTTGGCAAAAAAGTAGTTACACCATATGAAAAATTATTTTTTGCCCAACTTTTGAACTCTTCCTTTGTTGCATGCATCGTATCTATACCCTTTTGTGCATGGGTGTGGGGGTCTACAAAGCCTGGCATAACTATGGTATTAAAATCTCTATAACCATAATCTTTTTTTATTACTTCAGAAATCTTTTTGCCTTTTATTTCGATATCTCCGGTATATTCTCCGTTTATAGGATCCACAATTAAAACTTTTTCTAATTTCATCTTAATTTTACCTCCTACAATTTGACAGATTTCGAAAGATTCTTGGGTGAATCTGGATTGTATCCCATTTGTATCGCCTTTTTGTAACCTAAATACTGTATGGGAATGAGCCTTAAGGGAGCTTCAAAACCCTTCATATCTGGGATTTTTATATGTCCATCGGTAGAAATCACTAAGGCTTTTGCTCCCAACCCTTCTATATCATCGATCAATTCTTTCTCTTCTTTCATGCCCTTTGAGTTTAAGATAACTAACGTTTTATTTGTGAGCCTAGATATAGGACCGTGCCTGTACTCTAACGGCTCATGGTATTCAACGTACTGTAAAGCCATCTCTTGGAGCTTTAAAGCGCCTTCTTTTGAAATACCATAATTTTCATCGTACCCAAGAAAAACAAAATGTTCGTACTTTTCTAAAGCTAAATGATCAATAATCTTTTCTGAATCTTCTAAGATTTTTTCACTGAAATTATAGTAATCATTTTTTTCTATTCCGTTTAATAACATTGCCAGTATAAAAACAAAAGATCCGGTCATAACAACACTTTTTTCTGCAGTGAAATCTAAGGTTATATTCTCTTCACATTGTTGAGTAATTGAAGAATTCTTTGACGACGTTATACCTATGGTTTTCATGCCTTTTTGACTTAATTTTTTTGCGGCTAAAACAGTTTCAGTTGATTCACCGGTTCTGGTTATTAAAATTGCAACATCACTGTCTGGAATATTATCAAAAAGCATAACATGTCCCCCGGTGAGCACTTTTGCTTTATAGCCATTTTTGTTCAATATTTCTTTCATTATAAATCCAATGTTATATGAAGAACCACATCCAACCAAAAGATACTTTTTCTCCTTTGAAAAAGAAAAATCAAACTCATTTAACTTATTTAAGAGATTGGGAATTCTTCTTATTTCATCTAATGTATAGTAGTGCACTTTTATACTACCTCCTCAGAAAAATCTTATGCCTTTCTGACTATCTTGAATTTGTATTTATCCCCTCTGTAAACTGATTTAACGTATTCAATACACTTTTTATCTTCTATATAGGTATATCTCGTTCTCAATGCAGCAATAGATCCTTCACTTTGGGCCAAATATTTAGCTTGTTCTTTGTTTAAAGTTGTTACCTCGAGAGTTTCTACGGCATGAGTGAATTTTATACCATATTCGTTATTTAGTATTCTATATAACGATTCTTTTGACATATCTCTTTCTATTACGTTCAATACCCTTATATCTGCATTGGGATTCAAGTATGCTGTTTCGATTGCATAAGGCTCTTCATCTAAAAATCGAATTCTTTTTAATAGCACTACTCTCCCGTCTTTTGGAACTTTAAACTCTTCAACTAACTCGGGAGGAATTTCTATTAGCCTGTTTTCTAATACAACGGATTTAGTTGAATGGCCTTGTTTAATTGCTTCATCGGTAAAACCTGTTAGCCTGGTTAATTCTTCCTCTTGTTTTTGTCCTGTATAAAACGTACCTTGTCCTCTTTTTCTTGTTATTAACCCTTCTTTTGAGAGTTCTTCCAACGCTCTTCTTACCGTCAAACGTGAAACACCAAATTTATTGCATATCTCGTTCTCTGTCAACAACCTATCTCCTTTTTTATAATCTTCCTCTAATTCTCTTTTTAAGTCCAGATAAAGTTTATAATAGAGAGGAATAGGGGCTTCTTCCATTTTAATCTCACTCCCTTCTTATTGGTATATTCCAATTATATAATAGTTATAACAATAAGTCAAATTTAAGATTGATTTTTCTGAATTGAATGTGCTAAAATACTTGAGGAAGATTGCGGGGCGAAGGGGCGCTAAATTAGTTTGTTGAAGGAGGCTAAAAAATGCCATATTTAAAGGTAACCACAAATAAAAAGATAGATAACAAAGAAGAATTGTTAAGTATTCTTTCAAAGGAAGTTGCTAACGTTCTTGGTAAACCAGAATTTTATGTTATGGTTAGTTTAGAAGATAGTGCTCATATTCACTTTCAAGGAAGCTCAGATTTAGCAGCTTTTGTGGAATTAAGGAGCATAGGTTTGCCTGAATCACAAACAAAAGATCTCTCTAAGTTACTCTGTCAATTACTAGAGCAACAATTGAATATACCAAAAGATCGCGTGTATATAAACTTCTTAGATATTAAAAACACGATGTGGGGTTGGAAAGGGGATACATTTTAGTTTTAATGAAAAATATTTAACAAATATGCAATTGTTAATGATTTAAAAAAATTAGATAGTAGGGAGCCACCCGCCATGTATAAAGACGAATTAGAAATGCTCGTAAAATTTTTAGGGGAAGACCTATTAAAAGAAGAAAATCAAAAAAAACTTCAAGAACTTGTTTTTAACGAAATTAAAAGAAAAGAAGATTTTCAGTCAACACACGAATTACTCAAAACACTTGAAAGTTATGAGTTAAGGGACTTTTTATATTCAAAACTTTTAGAAAGTTATTTTTCTATTTTCAATATTATTTACGAAAAAGAGACCCTAAAATATGGAGACGAAAATTACAAAGTTACCATAGATAACGAAACCTTCGATTCTCTTATTGAAATACTGGATGAATCAGAAATAAATGGAGAAATTCTATTTTACCTTCTCTCTAACGATTTAAAAAAGAGAGTAGAAATAATACAACAATTGATAAGTGGAAGATCAAAAAAAGAGTGGAATGAAGAAGAATTAAAAAGTTTTGTGAAAAACTTAAAACCACTAACAACAAGGTTTCTTGAATTATTGATCGAAAAAGGGAAATTGAAGTCTGAAGAGATCATGGAAACCTTAGAATTGAAGAACAAAAAATCAGTTTCCGCCTTGGTAAGCGCTATAATCAGAAACGCTCCGAACGATAAAGAAAAATTAATTTTTAAAGACAATGATTATATATGTATTAATGAAAAGTACAGAAACAAAATTTTTGAAATTATGAATAATAAAAAATAAAAGCAGGATAAAGTTCATCCTGCTTTTATTAGCAATATATATAAATTGGATGAAAACGAATGGTGGGTGCGGTAGGGATTGAACCTACGGCCTCTTCCGCGTCAAGGAAGCGCTCTCCCACTGAGCTACGCACCCTTTTCCAATCGTATAAAGTATAACATATTTTTTTAACTCTGTCAACAAAATGCGGGCTCCTTGTCAAATATGGTTGATAGAATAGTCAAAAGAGATAATGAAAAAGGTAATACAGCCCAATATCTTATTTGAATGACAATTAATTATCGTCAAGCACGTAAGTATCTAATTTTTCTACCTTCACTTTTGAAAGAGAACCCCCCGAGTTCTCTTAAAAATTATGGCTAATTAAACTTTTATACAACCAATTAGCTCGTATAATATGTATGCTATAATTATACCGTGTATGCATGTAATTAACAACGTTTTTTGATTCAAATTCGTTTTGTGTTTAAAGCCGGCTTTCATCTTTTCCTTGAACCCCCTTCGGGGTGTTTCCTTGAACCCCTTTCGGTGTGTTCTTTTACCTGGAGAGGGTTCACGCTGTGTTCCATAAAAGCATTAAACAACAAATGATAAATTGATTTAATCAAGACTCAACCTTTATACTTCTTCATTAACAGGTTTAGGATTGAACGTTTCTTCTGGTGCAATTTTTAAAAATAGGATAATTACAATAACTGATACTATGCTTGCAAACAGTGCAATTTGATATCCCCTCATTAAATCTAAAAGAATACCATATATTTGTGCACCAACAGGTATAGATCCTCGAGCAATCAACCCCACAACCGTAAAAACACGAGATCTTACGTTGGTTGGTGTCATTTTTTGCATGTTGGTATCAATAGGTATATTTATAAAAGCATTGCTCACGCCTATTACCATAAGGTTTATGTACAAAATTATTAATAAAGTCCATGATGCACCTCCGAATTTGGTAACGATATTAGGAAAAAATAAACCTGAAATGATGAATAACATAATTGCCTCTACTATTAAACCAAGTGTCACCGATTTTTTTGGATTATTCTTAGAAAAAATAGTACCAATTAAAATACTGCCAATTAGTATCCCCACGGTAAAAGAAGATTGAGTGATTCCATACTGTTCGCTCGTAAATCCAATTTCTTG
>NZ_JALY01000050.1:0-9095 GCF_002924615.1 Petrotoga halophila DSM 16923
AATGTATGTGTTATAATTACCTTCGGAATTTTGAAAAAATCTGCCGGAGGAAACCAAATGAAGGTTTTTCTAAGTGATTTGCACATCGGTTTAGGTAACGAATCCGATGACTTTATATACGATGACAGACTAATCAAGTTACTACGTGATCTTGATGATGAAAACAATGAGTTATTTATCGTTGGAGATTTTTTTGAGTTATCTAACTTAATCAATGATGGTCTCATGGTGGATACGGCTTCTGAATATGCAGAAAAATTTGATCCGTCTTTAATAGATGCAATATTTGCTAGCCACGAAAAGATGATCGAAGAGTTCCGAAAATTTTCAAAAAAACATCGAATTTATTATATCGCAGGTAACCACGATTACTATGTTCTTTTAAATCAAAAAATAAATGAAAAGATCAAAGAAACATTTGAAAATTGTGAAATTTTACCCTATTATTATGATCCAAACTTAAGATTATTTGTAATACACGGTAATCAGTTCGATATAGTCAACAGATTGAGCAAAGATAAAGATGGAAACCTTATTCCCCCATTTGCAGAGTACATGAACAAATACATGAATTATAATTTTGGAAAAGTCGCCGGGAAAATTCTACCTGCTGAGCTTTATTCAGATTATCAAAATATTTATCCTCAGTTGGATGTTTTCAAGTGGTTGGATATTATAAAAGAAAAATATGATCTTAATTACAATTTAAAAAACAAATGGATTGAAACCTTCACACAACTGATTAAAACCCCTCAGGTAAAAAAGTGGATGAAAATAAACTTTCCTGGTGTAAATATTCTATCCAATATATTTGTGAATAACTTGGGGGGCATGAAGTTAGGTGAAGCTATAGTTAGAGTAGGAATGTTCTTCAGAAGTATGAGAAATTCGAATTCTCTTTTAATGAAGGCAGAAGAACTTTTAAACGATAAATTCTATATACCGAAAGAATATCTTATTGGGTTTTATGATCAAGATATTTCTTTTGCTAAGGGAGAAATAAAGGGAATAGTTATGGGTCATAACCATAGAGCGTCCTTTAATATCATAAAAAACGGAGGCTCAAAAGAAGTTTATATTAATACTGGAACATGGAAATTCATGGTAAATAGAAATTTTGGAATAAATAGAAATGAGTTCATCAAAAAAAAGTTAATTTCCTATCTGTTGATAGACGACTCAAATAAGTCCATGAATTTTAAATTAGTGAGAGAAGAGGCGTTTTAATTCTTAAAATTGTATGTTAAATTTTACCCAAATGAGAAATAGAAAAAAAGTAATTAGAATATAATTAAACAAAGTGTGATGATTTAAACACTAGTTTTTTTGTAATTATAATTTTTTCATAAAAATAGCTAGGAGGGAAACAGATGGGAAAAAAGTACGTATACGTGTGGAATAAAAACCGAGTAGAAGGCAACTCGAAAATGAAAGACATTCTTGGTGGAAAAGGTGCTAACTTAGCAGAGATGGCATCTTTAGGTTTGCCAGTACCTCCAGGTTTCACTATTTCAACGGAAGTATGTAAATATTATTGGGATAATGGCAGAAAATTCCCAGAAGATCTTAAATCTGTTGTTGAAGAAGCCATGACAGAGCTTGAAAATGTTACTGGCAAAAAATTCGGTGACAACAAAAATCCTCTTTTGGTTTCAGTCAGGTCAGGTGCCGCTGTTTCTATGCCTGGAATGATGGATACTATATTGAATTTAGGTCTTAACGATGAATCAGTCGAGGGATTAGCCAAGCTAACTAACAACGAAAGATTTGCTTGGGATTCTTATAGAAGATTTATCCAAATGTTTGGTGATGTTGCTTTAGGTATCGCCCATGAAAAATTCGAAGAAGCCCTTAATGAAGTTAAAAGAGAAAAAGGCGTAAAACAAGATTTAGAATTAGATGCGAACGATCTCAAAAAAGTTGTTGAATTATACAAGAAATTGTACAAAGAAGAGGGAAAAGAGTTCCCACAAGATCCTATGAAACAACTTTGGATTGCTATTGAAGCAGTTTTTGGAAGTTGGAACAATCCAAGGGCTATAAAGTATAGACAAATTAATGAAATGGATAAACAAGGGCTTTTAGGAACTGCTGTGAATGTAGTTGCTATGGTTTTTGGTAACATGGGAGAAGACAGCGGTACAGGTGTGGCTTTCACAAGAGATCCAAATACTGGTGAAAAGAAATATTACGGTGAATTTCTAACCAATGCACAAGGGGAAGATGTCGTTGCTGGTATAAGAACTCCAAAAAGTTTGGATGAGTTAAAGAGTATCAATCCTAAAACATATAACCAGTTACTTGAGGTTATGGATAAATTGGAGAAACATTTTAGAGATATGCAAGACATAGAATTTACAGTTGAAAAAGGACAATTATATATGCTTCAAACAAGAAGCGGAAAAAGAACTGCTGCTGCGGCTGTTAAAATTGCGGTAGATATGGTAAAAGAAGGTCTCATAAGCAAACAAGAAGCAGTGATGAGAGTTAAGCCCGCAGATATAGAAAAATTACTACATCCTATTTTCGATTCTGAAGAATTAAAAAATGCCCAATACATTGGGAAAGGATTACCCGCATCTCCTGGTGCTGCAACTGGAAAGATTGTTTTTAGCGCAGACGATGCCGAAAAGCTGGCAAAAGATGGTGAAAAAGTAATCCTCGCTAGACCCGAAACATCCCCCGAAGATGTTGGCGGTATGAACGTTGCAGAAGGAATATTAACATCACGTGGAGGCATGACTTCTCATGCTGCCGTAGTTGCCAGAGGAATGGGTAAGACAGCTGTTGTTGGAGCAGAAGATATAGTCATCGATTTAAAAAATAAAGTTATAAAATCTAATGGAGTTGAATTAAAGGAAGGCGATTGGATTTCCATCGATGGAAACGAAGGAAAAGTTTACGCTGGAAAAATCAAAACAGTTAGACCCGAAGGATTAGCAGGGGATATTTCAGTATTGCTTGAGTACGCAGATGAGGTTTCAGTTTTAGGGGTCAGAGCAAACGCAGATATCCCAAGAGATGCAAAAGTTGCAAGGGAGTTCGGAGCTCAAGGAATTGGACTTTGTAGGACAGAACACATGTTCTTTGGACCAGAAAGAATAAACAAGATGAGAACTATGATCGTCTCAAAAACAGAAGAACAAAGAAAAGCAGCTTTAGAACAACTGTTACCATTTCAAAGATCAGACTTCAAAGGATTATTTGAAGAGATGGAAGGATTTTCTGTTACAATAAGGCTTTTGGATCCACCTCTTCATGAATTTGTTCCAGAGAGCGATGAACAAATAAAAGAAGTAGCAAAAATGATTGGAATCAGTGAGGAAGAATTAAGAAGTACAGTTAAAGATCTAGAAGAATTTAACCCAATGATGGGTCACAGAGGTGTGAGATTAGCTATCACTTACCCAGAAATAGCAGAAATGCAAACAAAAGCAATAATTTTAGCCGCTATTGATATGATAAAAGAAGGTAAAAAGGTACAGCCAGAAATAATGATCCCATTAGTTGGAGACGTTAAAGAGCTTACCATCCTTAAAGAATCCATCAAGCAGATTGCTGACGAATTAATAAAAGAAAACAACGTAGACTTAGAATACAAAATTGGAACAATGATCGAAGTTCCCAGGGCCTGTGTGGTTGCCGATCAAATTGGTGCAGAAGCTGATTTCTTTAGCTTTGGTACCAACGATCTTACACAGCTAGGCTTAGGTTTTTCAAGAGATGATTATGGAAAATTCATTGGAGATTACATTGAAAAAGGTATCTACGAAAAAGACCCATTCCAACAAATCGATAGAGAAGGCGTTGGAAAATTAATAAAACTTGCTTTGGATGGTGGTAGATCCACAAACCCAAAATTAAAGGTAGGAATTTGTGGTGAACACGGTGGAGATCCTGATTCTATTGAGTTTGCACACTTGGTAGGGTTGGATTATGTAAGCTGTTCTCCATACAGAGTACCAGTCGCTAGATTAGCAGCCGCCCAAGCGGCAGTAAATTATAAGAGAGGTAAAAAAGTTAATTATTAATCAATAGGTAAGAAAATCAGCAATCATAATAGTCTTAAAATTAAAATGTTGATTTTATAATAGTTGCAGGGTGGAGACCTCTCCACCCTTTTTGTTATGCCGTCTATTAGCTGTTGACTATTTTTTGCCAATATGTTAAAATTGAACAAATGTTTTATTATATATAATGTCCGGGGTGAAATACAATGAAAATAGTAGATTTGATCAAACAATCAAACAAACCTGTTCTTTCCTTTGAAATTATCCCCCCTAATGTTGGAGAAAGTATTGATTCAATATTTAATGTTGTGGATAATTTAATCGAATTTTCTCCTAAATATATCAATGTCACTAAGCACGCCAACGAAATAGACTATGTTGAAGAAAATGGGAAGATTATGAAAATCATCCAAAAGAAGAGACCTGGGACCGTCGGAGTAAGTGCTTCAATAAAACATAGATATAATATCGAAGTAGTCCCTCACTTAATATGTACGGGCTTTAACAAATATCAACTGGAAGACATACTAATAGATCTAAATTATCTCAGGATAGAAAACATATTCGTCGTAAGAGGAGATAAGAAAAGGTATACATGGAAAGAAACCGATGAATACGAACATGCAAGTCAATTAGTTGAGCAAATAGCAAATATGAACAGAGGAATATACACGTTCCCAACAAAAGAACATAATTCTACAAATTTCTGCGTGGGCGTTGCAGGATACCCAGAAAAACATTTTGAATCCCCAAACTTTGAAAAAGATTTGGACTATTTGAAATTAAAGGTCGATATGGGGGCAACATTCATAATAACTCAGATGTTTTTTGACATTGAGTATTACAAAAACTTCGTTAATAAAGTTCGAGATCTCGGCATAGAAGTGCCAATAATCCCAGGCATCAAACCGTTGGGAAGCAAAAAAACACTATACAACATTCCTAAAACTTTTCATGTTAATATACCTAAATCCATTGTGGAAGAGTTTGAAAACGCAAAATCATCTCAAGATGAATATATTATAGGAGTAAGGCACGCAATAAAACTAATTGAGCAACTTTTAGAACTGGGAGTTCCAGGAGTACATCTTTTTACGATGGGGAAAGGAAAGATAGTAAAAGACGTTTTAAGTGCATTTAAGGGAATTTTTTAGAATTTCGATGGGTGGGGGAGCAAAGGAGAAATAAAAATGGCACGCCCGGAGGGAATCGAACCCCCAACCTGCGGTTTTGGAGACCGCCGCTCTGCCAGTTGAGCTACAGGCGTATTGCTTCAATATTATAACATAAAAATAGAGATCTATCAAGCATTTTTTTCTTTAAATTAGAGTGAATTGATTTGTTAACAATAATGTGATAAGCTTATGAATAGAGAAATACAACGCGTATTTTAAAATAAGTGTTCTTCTATTTATATTATAAAAAATTTAATGTAATAGTAACTTTAAATTATACCTCGTCTTCTACTTTTTTCATACTTTTTACCAAATTTCTTTCTTTTTATAGTATACTAAGGAAGGATTATTTTAAGTCATGGGGTGAGCAAATAATGTTTGAAAACTTACAAAAAAAGCTGACAGGAGTCTTCAAGAACCTATCGGGTAAAGGAAAATTATCCGAAAAAAATATAAAAGATGCTGTTAGAGAAGTGAAACTTTCTCTTTTGGAAGCAGACGTTCACTATAAAGTGGTAAAAGAACTGATTGACAGAGTCAAAGAAGAAGCAATTGGATCTAAGGTTCTCGAAAGTTTAACCCCTGATCAAGAATTTATCAGAATAGTTAGAGACGATTTAATAGAATTGATGGGTGGTAAAGAAAACAATAAAATTACCATTTCTCGTAATCCAGGTTTTATAATGCTTACGGGTTTGCAAGGAAGCGGTAAAACATCAACCGCCGCTAAGTTAGCAAATTTTTATAAGAAAAAAGGAAAAAACCCTTTGTTAGTTGCTGCCGATACTTACAGACCAGCGGCTATCGATCAACTTGTACAGTTGGGTGAGGATATTGGCATTCCCGTTTTTACTGGTGACAGAGTAAACGCTTTGAAAATTGTAGAAGAAAGTAAAAAATATGCAGAAAAGCTTTTGCATGATATTGTTATTGTAGATACCGCAGGGCGTTTACACATCGATGAAAAGATGATGGAAGAGCTAGAAAATATAAAAAAATTAATCAATCCTGATGAAATTTTGATGGTTGTCGATTCAATGGTTGGTCAAGATGCAGTTAATTCAGCAAAAGAATTTAACGATAAATTGGATCTTTCTGGTTTTGTTGTTTCAAAACTCGACGGTGATTCTCGAGGCGGGGTCATCATCTCTATTAGGTACATAACTGGAAAACCCGTCAAATTAGTTGGTGTTGGTGAGAAGATAGATGATTTGGAAGAGTTTTACCCAGATAGATATGTTGGAAGAATTTTGGGAATGGGAGACGTACTTTCTTTCATAGAAAAAGTAGAACAAGATATAGATAAAAAGAAAGCAGAAGAAGATGCCGAAAGGTTTATGGATGGAAAGTTTGATTTAAAAGACTTTCTCGAGCAAATTCGACAAATAAGAAAATTAGGGCCTCTAAGTAGTCTTTTAGAAATGGTTCCCGGTGTCCCAAAGGAGCAAGTAGATGTAACAAAAGGTGAGCAAGAATTAAAAAAATTCGAGGCAATAATAAATTCAATGACCCCTAAGGAACGTAAAAACCCAGGAATACTTACTTATTCAAGAAAACAGCGGATAGCCAAGGGAAGTGGGACAACTCTGCAAGATATTAACAGACTATTGAAATCATACGATCAACTGAAAAAAACTATGAAGCAAATGAAGAAACTAAAGGGCAGAAAACTAATGAACAATCTACCGTTTTGAAATACCAATAATAATTAAAAATATATGGAGGTGTATTAATGGTAAAAATCAGATTGAACAGGATGGGAAGGAGACATCAACCGTTTTACAGAATAGTTATCGTAGACTCAAGAAACAAAAGGAGCGGAAAATATATAGAATCAATAGGATACTATGATCCTCTAAATAACTCAAACCAGTACAAAGTCGATGAGGACAAGGCTTTAGATTGGCTTTTAAAAGGTGCTCAACCCACAGATACAGCAAGAAGAATTCTTAGAAAAATGGGGGTCATGAAAAGATACGATGAAATAAAATTTCGATCCAGAAAAGAAAAGGACGTCAAAGAATATAATGAAATTGTTGAACCAGAAGGAGAAGAATTGAAAGAATGAAAAATCTGCTTTTAGACATTTTGAACAACATTGTTAAACATCCCGATGAGATAAAGATAGTAGAGTCCACTGAGGAACAAAATGTAATATTTGAAATATACGCAAATTCTGAAGATGTAGGTCAAATAATTGGAAAAGACGGCAGGACTATTAAATCCATAAATATTCTTTTAAACGCAGCAAAAAAAGACCCTGAAAAGAAATTTATTTTAAAAGTAATCAGGTGAGTGAATTGAACAGTTTATCCAATCTTTTGGACAACAAAATCTCTGTGGCAAAAATCGTTAATAGTCATGGAGTACACGGAGAAGTAAAAATAATACCTTTGACCAATGTAAAAGATGTGATAACGAACTTAGAAGAAGTTCTTTTGTACAATACCTCAACTAGAAATTTCTTCTTCAGTAAGGTATTACAAGTTAAACCATTAAATAAATTTTTTGTATTGAACTTACGCGGAATAAAGGACATGGACGAAGCTAAAAAAATGATAGGGTATGAAGTTTTTATTGATAAGAAAGATCTTCCTTCTCTTAATAGTGAGGAATATTACTGGTATGAGATTTTAGATTCTGAGGTTTATTACGAAGATGGGAAATACGTTGGAAAAGTAGAAGAAATAATACAAACAGGTGCAAACGATGTTATTTCTATAAAAAACCTTGAAGATGATAAAGAAGTTCTCATACCAATGACAGATCATTACATTGTTGAATTAAAAAAAGAAGATAAAAGTATTATAGTAAAAAAAATAGAGTGGTACGAAAATGGAACAAATCAAACGGATTAAAATTAGTGTTTTGACTATTTTCCCCGGTATGTTTGATATTATTAGAAACTATGGAGTAATAAAAAAAGCTATAGAAAAAAAATTAGTCGAAATAGATATACTCAATTTAAGAGATTACACAACTGATAAACACAAAGTAACTGATAAACCTGGTTACGGTGGAGAAAATGGAATGGTTATGTTGGTAGAACCTTTTTATCGTTTTTACGATGAATACATCCTATCCAAGAACCACAAACCTTATATAGTTTTACCTTCTCCCCAAGGCGAAGTATTTAATAACGATTTAGCTTTTGAGTTAGCAAAAAAAGAAGAATTAGTTTTTTTATGTGGAAGATACGAAGGAATAGATGAAAGGGTTAAAAAGATAGTTGACAAAGAAGTTTCAATAGGAGATTACGTTTTAACGGGTGGCGAAATCCCTACCATGGTTATTATAGAAACTCTTTTAAGATTTTTGCCCGGAGTAATAGGTTCAAAAACAAGCGTGGAAAACGATTCATTTTACAATGGGTTATTAGATTATTCACACTACACCAAACCTCAGGATTTTAGAGGCATGAAAGTGCCAGAAATCTTGTTAAGCGGCGATCATGATCGTATTAGAATCTTTAGAAAAAAAGACAGTTTATTAAAAACAATAATTAAAAGGCCAGATCTATTCATAAAGAAAGAATTAGATGAAGAAGAAAAAAAGATTTTAGTAGACATTGTTCAAGAAATGTTTAACAAAAACTCTAATGATTTTAAGGAGTCCCAAGATGTTTGATAAACTGTATGTGGCCTTAATTCACTATCCAATTTTGAAAAAAGACGGAAGTATTGTTTCGACAGCCGTTACAAATTTTGATGTCCACGATATTTCAAGAACCTGTAAAACTTATAATGTTAAAAACTACTTCTTAGTAACCAATTTACCTGCTCAAAGAAAGATTGTAGAAAAGGTTTTAGATTACTGGCTCAACGGATATGGAGGAGAATTTAATCCCAACAGAAAAGAAGCGCTTGAAATATTTAAAATAAAAAATTACTTGGAGGACGTTATCGAAGAA
>NZ_JALY01000107.1:0-5738 GCF_002924615.1 Petrotoga halophila DSM 16923
CCAGATATGTCTTGTGAACATTGCAAGATGAACATAGAAAAGCAATTGAAGTCTTCGGGCATTGTGCAAAATTTCAACGTTGATTTAGAAAACAAAAAAGTAGAAGTTGAAACATTTCAAGAACCAGAAAAAATAGAAAACTTATTGAATGAAATAGGTTATCCTCCAAAATTGGTAAGACAGGAATAATTTGTCAAAAAGCAGGAGCCCTTGTGGCTCTTGCTTATATCATTAAAACTCTTAATCTATCTTTCATTTGCAGATCTTATAAATCTATATGGATATTTTTCTTCCAACTTGCTAACTTCATTCAGTTCGTTTAACTCTTGTTGAGTTAAATACCAACCCGCAGCTCCCATATTATCTTTTATTTGTTCTAAAGTCCTTGCCCCGAGGATAGGAATGATATTTTGTGAAATAATCCAATTTAATGCCACTTGAGGAACTGTTTTGTTACGATTTTTAGATATTTCCTCTAACTTACCCAGTATTTTAAAGTTTTTTTCTGTTGCTCTTTTATTCCAAGCTTCTTCCCAATCATTGCTGGCTTTAGCGATCCTTCCTTCTTTTGGTTTTTCTCCGGCTTTGTATTTTCCACTCAAGAAGCCCCCTCCTAAAGGCCCCCAAGCCATTATACTTAACCCCTCTGATTGGCAAACCGGTACAACTTCCATCTCGATATCTCTGACAACTAAGCTATATTGCATCTGCACAGAAATTATTTTCTCATATCCGTAAACTTCGGACGTTCTAAGAGCTTTTTCTATTTGCCATCCTGAATAATTAGATATGCCTATATATCTAACATATCCTTTTTTTACTAGATAGTCCAAAGCAGACATTGTTTCTTCGATCGGTGTGAAATCATCCCAACAATGTATTTGATAAAGGTCTATATAGTTTGTTTGGAGCCTTTTCATACTATCTTCAACAGCTTTTAATATATTTTTCCTTGAAGCTCCTCTGTTATTAGGACCTTCACTAGTTGGGAAGAAAGCTTTTGTTGCTAGAACAATTTCATCCCTGATTCCTTTAAGCGCTCGCCCAAGTATTTCCTCCGATCTTCCCTCTGCATATACATTTGCAGTGTCTATGAAATTTCCTCCATTTTTTAAATAATAATTTAAAATCTTAACAGATTCTTCTTCGTTTGCTTCCCTTCCAAACGTCATAGTTCCCAGAGATACCTCAGAAACTTTTAAACCGCTAGCCCCTAAATTTATATATTTCATACCTCGAAATCTACCTCCTCCATTAAATTTTTTTTCTATTATTTTCATATTTTTTTGCAGCAGACTAATCAATGCTCTATTGATCAACCACTTAAAACCTTTAGTCTTTGCGGGAAAATTTCAAAATACAAAGGAGAGTCGCCTAAAGATTCACCATCTGCCTCTAAATACAGCTTTTCTTTGGACGTAATTTCTATAGATTTTCCTCTAAAGGTTTTCACAGCTTGATGATTTATAAATGAGCCATCATATATTTTTCTTAGATTTGCTAAAATTGTACCAACAGATATCTTATCAACCACAGTTATATCGAAAAGTCCATCGTCGTATTTTGCCTTAGGTGTTAACATCATTCCTCCTCCACTGTATCTACAAATCCCAACATTCAAGGTTAAAGCCTGATTCTCATACACCTTTTTTCCATCAATTTTGATTTCAACATAGGGATCCTCGAATGAGAATAAAACGCTGAACAAAATCAAAGAATAGGAAAGCTTGCCAAACAATCTTTTTTTACTTTTATTTGCCCTATAGGTGACTTCTGCGTCAAACCCCATTCCTGCAACATTCACAAAATATCTTGTTTTTTCAACACCTTTTTGAATATAACTAACCTTACCAACATCTTGTAATATAAAATTGTCTTTCTGTAAATTAATTACCGCCTCTTCAAAATTAGTAGGTATACCGACGCTTTTTCCCCAATCGTTACCAGAGCCAGATCCGATAGAACCAACTGATATTTCGATTGGATCGATAATATCCTGCAACATTATTGCGTTAACAATTTCGTTTACCGTTCCATCTCCACCCACAGAAACTATTTTTTTATACCCTTTTTTGATCCCTTCCAGTGCCAAATTAAAACCATCGTAAGGTTTTTTGGTGAATAGATAATCAAATTCTATCTTTTTCTTTTCCAAAATAGGATAGATATTTTTTGTCCATACTTTTAGGGCTTTACCACCACCTGCCGCAGGATTAACTATGAATAGTATTTTAACTTCTTCCACAACAGTAGATCTCCTTTACTTTGAATAACTATATCAATCACTATATAATTTACTATATTTGACCAACTGATTCAAGAAAACCGATTAAAATCCTTAAATTCCTTTAATTCTTTTTAAATTTTATCATAAAATTAACTAAACAAGAAAATAAGACCAAAAAACCCCTTTTGGGGTTTTGTTGGTTAATTAATTATTTAATTTTTTAAAATCTACTTTATTCCTTAAGCCCGCTATTTACCAGACTTTTTACAAACAAATCTTGAAGTAGAAAAAATATTATGAGGGTAGGTAAAGCAACCAACAATGTCCCTGCCATTATTACTCCCCAATTGTTACTAGTCTCTCCCGAGATCAACATCTTTACACCAACCTGTACCGTCCTCATATTGTCTTGCATGGTAACTATCAAAGGCCAAAGATACATATTCCATGCATAAACAAAGTTAATAATAGCCGCTCCAGCGATTATTGGTCCAGACAAGGGTATAAGCACCTTAAAAAAGTATTGCATAGCTGAAGCGCCATCTATTTTTGCTGCATCCTCTAAAGAACGAGGGATCGTCATAAAATGTTGCCTAAATAGGAAGGTATTGGTTGCAGAGGCGGTAAAAGGTATTATCAGCGCCCAATAGGTGTTAACCCAACCGAGATTTGACATCAGCATAAACAAAGGTAAAATCATAACAGTTTCGGCAGGCAAAAATAAAGTTACAAAGAGTGTGGAAAATAATATGTTCTTTCCTTTAAATCGAAAAGAAGAAAAGGCATAAGCAGCGAATGTTCCTGTTATTAACTTTCCTAATGTTGTAAATGAAGCCACAAGCAACGAATTGAACAACATTCTGCCCATTGGAACAAGTTCTATAGCTGTGATGTAATTTTTAAAATTGATACTTGAAGGAAAAAACTTAGGTGGATAAGAGAAAACCTCCGTAGGTTCCATAAAACTCATAGAAATTGCCAGTATAAAAGGTAAGAACATGAAAAAAGACACAATTATTAACCCTACTTCCACAAAAATATAATTAACTTTTTCTCTAGTCGATTTTCTCATTATTGCTTGACTCCCTTCATTGATAATGAACCCTTTTCTCACCAAATCTAAAATAGAGAAAGGTGATAAATGACATAATAATAAATAAGACAACACTTTCAGCAGCTGCTAAACTCGTTTTTTGGAAAAAGAACGCATCTTGATATAGTTTGTAAATTAAAGTTGTTGTGCTTCCTAAAGGTCCTCCTCTTGTCATAATGTCAATGATCCCAAACGACTCAAACATTCCATTGGTAATGTTCATAATAACTAAGTAAAATGTAATGGGAGAAAGTATAGGAAATTTTATTTTCCACATCCTTTGCCATACGTTTGCCCCATCAATTAAAGAACTCTCTATTATTGATTCCGATATGGACTGTAATCCTGCAAGATAGAAAATAATTGAAAAAGGCAGCATCTTCCAAACACTGGCAACTATAATTGAAATTAAGGCATATGGCACTTGATTTAACCAATTAATACTTTCTCCTGTAATTCTTGACAAAATATAATTCACATGTCCTGCAACCGGGTTCAACATGAAGGTCCACAACGCACCTCCGATAGTAAAGGAAATAACATAAGGAACAAAAATTAAAGTTCTATAAATTTTTACCCCAAAGACCTTATTATCTAGTAATTGTGCAATAAGGTAACCTAAAATAATGACTATTATTACTGTTGTAACTATATATATGAATGTAACCCTTAAAGCATCCCAATATGCCTCATTTTCAAAAAGTTTAATGTAGTTGTCAAAACCCGCAAATATCCTCTTATCGCCAAAAGGTGATATTTTGTAAAAACTCATTAGAAAAGAGTTAATTGCTGGCCAATATATAAAAAGGGCAATAATTATTAGTGTAGGTGCAAGCAAAAGATAAGGTGTGTATTTTCCCCACTTCATATTTTATTTCCTCCTAAAAATCCAAGGAAGAAAAAGTCTTCCTTGGATTAATAACATTTGAAATTATAGAATTATCTTAGAGATGTGATTGATAGATTACTGATAGAATTCGTTATATTCTTGGATTAATTCTGTCACTTGGCTTTCAGCCCAACTCAATGCCTCTTCAGGTGTCATTTGTCCATCAACCATTCTTTCATACGCTATTTCTATAGTTTCTCGGGTTTCAGGGAAGACGCCAATAACTGCTCCAGCTGAGTTGAAATCTCTTTTAGCTAACAATAATTGCAATAAGGAAGTGAAGTAATTTGGGTTCTCAGCATAAAATTCTTCATAGTGCAACCTCTGAATGGCATCTTTTCTTACTGGAAAATATCCTGTACCTTGGTGCCATCTAATTTGTTGATCTTCACGATTGACAAACTTCAAAAATTCCCAGGCAGCTTTGGTTTCTTCGTCCGGATGGCCATCTATCAACCATAAGCTCGCTCCTCCAATAACTGGTCCTCCACTGACACTTATATCTGGAACAGGCAAAAAGGCTGTTCCTAACTCGTAGCCATTGCTTTCTAACCCTTCTTGAAAAATCTTTACATCAGATGTTGAAAAGAAATTCATAGCTGCTCTGCCTGAGACGAAATTCTGTCCAGCTGCATCCCAATCTTCCCTAGTAGTGTTCAGAATTAGACCTTCTTTGTTCAATTGATCAAACAGTTCAAATATTTTTAAACCTGATTCACTATCGAAGACAGCCTCTGTTGCTCTGGCGGTTCTTCCGTTATCGTTGTTAACAAGTGGTGCATCAGCGGCAGCCATAAGTTGTTCAATTATCCACGAATGGGTAGGCCACGTTAATCCGTATTGAACAGTAGTTCCACTTGAGTCTTTCTTTGTTAAAATTCTAGAGTATTCTAACAGCTCTTCGTAGGTTTGAGGAGGTCTATTTGGATCTAAGCCAGCTTCTTCAAATAGTGTTTTGTTGTAGTACAACAAAGCAGTAGATGAATTGAAAGGCATTGAGTACAACTTTCCGTCAACTTTGTAGTAATTTAATATAGGTTCCAACAAAACCCCTACATCATAAGAATCATCTTGATCAAGTAAATCTTGGACAGGAACGATGACACCACTGTCTATCATAAGTCTTGTACCTATTTCGTAAATCTGAACTATGTGTGGTGCGTTCCCAGATTGTACCGCTGCAATAAGCTTATTCAGTGTTTCAGGATAACTTCCTGAATATTGTGCATTTACATTTATATCCGGATAAGCCTCTTCAAAATCACTCACAATATCTTCGATCAAAGCTATCCTGTCTCCACTCATCGCATGCCAAAACTCTATGGTTACAGGAAAAGACAAAACGCTTAACAAAGAAACCATAAATACAAACATAACCAACCTTTTCACAAAACTCACCTCCAATAGATTTTTGAAACTATTCAAACAATTTACTAAACAAGTTTTAATACGTTAATAATACTTTATTTTTATTTGTGAAATATAAGGAAATATAAAGTTTTATTAATATTGCTATGGCTAACCGAATA
>NZ_JALY01000108.1:0-3237 GCF_002924615.1 Petrotoga halophila DSM 16923
AATGTCCCTGCCATTATTACACCCCAATTATTACTGGACTCTCCTGAGATCATCATTTTCACACCAACCTGCACCGTCCTCATGTTGTCTTGCATGGTAACTATCAAAGGCCAAAGATACATATTCCATGCATAAACAAAATTAATAATAGCCGCTCCAGCGATCATTGGTCCAGATAAGGGTATAAGCACCTTGAAAAAATATTGCATAGCTGAAGCACCATCTATTTTTGCTGCATCCTCTAAAGAGCGAGGGATTGTCATAAAATGTTGCCTAAATAGAAAGGTGTTGGTGGCAGACGCGGTAAAAGGTATTATCAATGCCCAGTAAGTGTTAACCCAACCAAGATTTGACATCAGCATAAACAAAGGTAAAATCATTACAGTTTCAGCAGGCAAAAATAAAGTTACAAAGAGGGTGGAAAACAATATGTTCTTTCCTTTAAATCGAAAAGAAGAAAAGGCATAAGCAGCCAATGTTCCTGTTATTAACTTTCCTAATGTTGTAAATGATGCCACAAGCAAAGAATTAAACATCATTCTGCCCATTGGAACGAGGTCCATCGCCGCTATGTAATTTTTAAAATTGATACTTGAAGGAAAAAATTTAGGTGGATAAGAAAAAACCTCCGTTGGTTCCATAAAACTCATGGAAATTGCCAGTATAAAAGGTAAAAACATGAAAAATGATACAATTATTAACCCTAATTCCACAAAAATATAATTCGCTTTTTCTCTGGTAGATTTCCTCATTATTGCTTGACTCCCTTCATTGATAATGAACCCTTTTCTCACCAAATCTGAAATAAAGAAAGGTGATAAATGACATAATAATAAATAGAACAACACTTTCTGCAGCTGCTAAACTTGTTTTTTGGAAAAAGAACGCGTCTTGATATAGTTTGTAAATTAAGGTTGTGGTGCTTCCTAAAGGGCCTCCTCTTGTCATAATGTCAATGATCCCAAAAGATTGAAACATTCCATTGGTAATATTCATGATAACTAAGTAAAATGTAATGGGAGAAAGCATAGGAAATTTTATTTTCCACATCCTTTGCCACACGTTCGCTCCATCAATAAGAGAACTCTCTATTATTGATTCCGATATGGACTGTAACCCCGCAAGATAAAATATAATCGAAAAAGGCAGCATCTTCCAAACACTGGAAACTATAATTGAAATTAAGGCATATGGCACTTGATTTAACCAATTAATACTTTCTCCTGTAATTCTTGACAAAATATAATTCACATGCCCTGCTACTGGGTTCAACATAAAGGTCCACAATGCTCCTCCGATTGTAAAGGAAATAACATAAGGAACAAAAATTAAAGTTCTATAAATTCTTACCCCAAAGACCTTATTATCTAGTAATTGTGCAATAAGGTAACCTAAAATAACGACTATTATTACCGTTGTAACTATATATATAAATGTAACCTTTAAAGCATCCCAATATGCCTCATTTTCAAAAAGCTTAATGTAGTTGTCTAAACCTGCATATATTCTCTTATTGCCAAATGGTGATATTTTGTAAAAACTCATTAGAAAGGAGTTGACTGCGGGCCAATATATAAAAAGGGCAATAATTATTAGTGTAGGTGTAAGCAAAAGATAAGGTGTATATTTTCCCCACTTCATATTATTTTCCTCCTAAAAATCCAAGGAAGAAAATTCTTCCTTGGATTAATAATATGTGAAATTATAGAATTATCTTAGAGTGGTTATTGATAGGTTATTGATAGAATTCGTTATATTCTTGGATTAATTCTGTCACTTGGTTTTCAGCCCAACTCAATGCCTCTTCAGGTGTCATTTGCCCATCAACCATTCTCTCATATGCTATTTCTATAGTCTCTCGGGTTTCAGGGAATACTCCAATAATCGCTCCAGCTGAGTTGAAATCTCTTTTAGCTAACAATAGTTGTAACAACGAAGTGAAGTAATTTGGGTTCTCGGCATAAAACTCTTCATAGTGCAACCTTTGAATGGCATCTTTTCTTACTGGGAAATACCCTGTACCTTGGTGCCATCTTATTTGTTGATCTTCACGATTGACAAACTTCATAAATTCCCAGGCAGCTTTTGTTTCTTCATCTGGGTGTCCGGCTATCAACCATAAGCTTGCTCCACCAATAACTGGACCTCCACTGACACTTATATCCGGAACAGGCAAAAAGGCTGTACCTAACTCGTAGCCATTACTTTCTAACCCTTCTTGAAAAACCTTTACATCAGATGTGGAAAAGAAATTCATAGCTGCTCTGCCTGAGACAAAATTTTGTCCAGCAGCGTTCCAATCTTCCCTAGCTGTGTTAAGAATTAAACCTTCTTCGTTCAACTGATCAAACAGTTCAAATATTTTTAAACCTGCTTCACTATTGAAAACAGCCTCTGTTGCTCTGGCGGTTCTTCCGTTATCGTTGTTAACAAGTGGTGCATCAGCGGCAGCCATAAGTTGTTCAATTATCCATGAATGGGTGGGCCAAGTTAAACCGTATTGAACAGTAGTTCCATTTGAGTCTTTCTTTGTTAAAATTCTGGAGTATTCTAACAGTTCTTCGTAGGTTTGAGGAGGTCTATTTGGGTCTAAGCCTGCCTCTTCAAAGAGTGTTTTGTTGTAATACAACAAAGCGGTAGATGAATTGAAAGGCATAGAGTACAACTTTCCATCAACTTTGTAGTAATTTAATATTGGTTCCAACAAAACACCTACATCATAAGAATCGTCTTGATCAAGTAAATCTTGCACAGGAACGATAACTCCGCTGTCTATCATCAGTCTTGTACCTATTTCGTAAATCTGAACTATGTGTGGTGCGTTCCCAGATTGTACCGCTGCAACAAGCTTATTCAACGTTTCAGGATAACTTCCTGAATATTGCGCATTTACATTTATGTCTGGATAAGCCTCTTCAAAATCACTCACAATATCTTCGATCAAAGCTATCCTGTCTCCACTCATCGCATGCCAAAATTCTATGGTAACAGGAAAAGACAAAACACCTAACAAAGAAACCATAAATACAAACATAACCAACCTTTTCACAAAACTCACCTCCAATAAATTTTTGAAACTATTTAAACACTATACTTAACAAGTTTTTGTACTTCAATAGTACTTTATTTTTATTTGTGAAATATAAGGAAGTATAAAGTTTTATTAAGCGATAGATACTTTCAAAGTTCTTTTCTTGTTTTTTACTATTTTCTCTAGTAAGTTGTGTTATCATTAAT
>NZ_JALY01000011.1:0-29810 GCF_002924615.1 Petrotoga halophila DSM 16923
GGGCGAAGGGGCGCTGTATATAAGTTTTAGAACTTATAAAGACAATAGACTTTGAGGTGAATAACGTGAAAGAAAAAAAGAGAAATCCAAATCCTACTATTAAAGATGTTGCACGGCTCGCCAACGTCGGAATAGCAACAGTTTCAAGGGTGTTAAATAATTCCGAAAAAGTCAGTGAAAAGACCAAAGAAAGAGTCATAGAAATCATAGAAGAGTTGGGTTATTCTCCCAATATTAACGCTAGAACATTATCTTCAAAAAATATAAATTCTCTCTCTTTTGTGACACCAGACATGGGAAATGAATTTTATGGGATCATGTATTCTCTACTTGAAAAGAAAATTTCTCGTAATAATTATAGGTTGATTGTTTTTCCTCTTATAGATCAGATATCTCTGGAAAAGATCAAGCAAAATACCGATTTAATTTATCAAACCGACGGCGTGTTCTTTTCTTCTCTTTCCGTTTCAAGTATTTTTCATAACAGAATCCCCCCTAAGAAAATAATATTGATCGATTCATATGATGAAAGATTCGATTCTGTTTATGTCGATAATTATCAAATTGGTAAAACTGCGGCTGAATATCTCATAAGTAATTCCCCTTCAAATAGCACTTTCTATTTGGTAACTTTTAAAGAACTGAATAATGAATTTACCTCTTTCGTCTTCAAAAAAAGAGATGAAGGTTTTTTACAAGTTATGGAAAAGAACAATAAAAAGGTTAAGATTATATACAGTGATTTAATGTGGGACGGAGGGTATAAAGCGATTGGAAACATTATAAAAAGACGCCCTAAAAAATATTCTTCCATATTTGCAACATGTGACATGATTGGAGTAGGTGTCAAAAAATATTTGGAAGAAAAGAATATGCATCCAAAAAGGGATTACTCATTGATAGCTGTTGATAATCTACCTATTAGTAGACTATTTCAATTAACAACGATTAGACAACCAATTATAGAAATGGTCGAAATTGCATATGAGATGTTCATCTCTTCTATGGAAGGAAGAGACAAAGTTGAACATTACCAATTAGAAGGAAAAATAGTAGAAAGAGAAACATAGAGAGGTAATTATTTTTTTTCTTTATTGTGGAAACCTTTTCACTATATAACAGCTTCAAAAGGAGGTAGGTATTTATGAGAAAAGTAGGTTACTTGTTGTTAGTATTTTTCTTAATTTCCGTGTTGTTAGGAGCGGATCAAACCACACAAACTCAGACTTTGCCTGAAGAGGTTGGAAGTACAAAACCTAACGATTTTGTAAGCCTTTCCGAAGGAAAAAACGCGGCTGATTTTGACGCGCAGACCGTTTTGATCGTACACTATCATAGACCAGATGGTGATTATGAACCTTGGAATCTTTGGATTTGGCCAAGTAAACCCATTTCCAAAGAAGGAGACAGATATTTATTCGATGGTGAAGATAGCTTCGGCAAGTACGCGATTATCAAATTCGATGAAAAACATGAGGAGTTAGGTTTCATAGTAAGAACGGATAGCTGGGAAAAAGATATTTCAATGGATAGATTCGTCAGTATACCTGAAAGTGATGTCGCTGAAATATGGGTTTTATCAGGAGTAGAGAATTACTATACCGATCCAAAAAACCTTGACTTAAGTCCTCGGGTAAACGCGGCTATTATGGATTCGTTTGATGAAATAAAAGTTAGTCTAACTGTACCCTTTGATACAAAAGAATGGGAAGGTAAAGTTCATTTTTATAAGGTAGATGGTTCTGATCCTCTTGCTTTGGATGTATTAGATGTTTATAAAACTGATCCCACCGATATTTCTGTTACCTCAAATATAACCATAAAACTAGCTAATCCGATATCTCCACAAGATGTGGATAAATTGTACAAAGTAGATATAGAAGGATACGTTTCAGAAAATTACGTAATTATGAGAAACATTTTAGATGACGAAGTTTTTCATTACTACGGAAATGATTTAGGATCGGTTTATTCCCCAGATAAAACAGATTTTAAAGTATGGTCCCCGGTATCCTCAGAGGCAAAGGTACTACTTTTCCATGATTATTTGGATGAAGAACCATATAAAGAAATTACCATGTCAAAAAACGATAACGGAGTTTGGCATGCTACTGTGAATGATGATTTAAAAGGAAAATATTATCTATATGAGTTTGTATCCTATGGAAAAACAAGAAGAACTATAGATGTTTATTCCACGGCTCTTGCCATCAATTCTACAAAATCCGCTATTATTGATTTGAATGATACTGACCCGGTAGGTTGGAATACCGATACAAGGCCTATTCTCAACAATCCTGAAGATTCAATTGTTTATGAAATTCACGTAAAGGATTTTACGATAGATGAAAGCTCTGGAGTTCCAGAAGAATACAGGGGTAAATATCTTGGATTGACTATAGACAATACACAATCCCCGACGGGAGTGAAAATAGGGTTATCCCATTTAAAAGAACTTGGAGTTACTCACGTTCACATTATGCCTATTCAAGATGCTGGTTCTTTAGATGAAACGAAATTCGATGAACAGTATGGTTGGGGATACGATCCTCTAGTATACAATGTCCCCGAAGGTATTTATTCGACAGATCCATACGATCCATTAAAGAGAATAAATGAAGTGAAAAATATAGTTAAAACTTTTCACGAAAATGGTATAAGGGTTGTGTTGGATGTTGTATACAACCATACATACCAAGTTGGAAAGAATTCACCTTTCGATCAAACCGTTCCTTACTTCTATTACCGTACTGATCAATCAGGGAAATACACAAATGGATCGGGAGTGGGGAACGAAATAGCCACGGAAAGGTTCATGGTGAGAAAGTATATAGTAGATAGTTTAAAATATTGGGTTGATGAGTATCATGTTGATGGATTCAGATTCGATTTATTGGGTTTATTTGACAAAGAAACGGTAAAAACAATATCAGAAGAATTACACGATATATTACCAGACGTACTTTTGTACGGGGAACCATGGACTGGTGGCGGTCCAATAACATTTGGCAAAGGAGACCAAAAAGGTTTAGAGGTAGCCGTATTCAACGATGATGTTAGAAATGCTATCAGAGGAAGCGTATTTGAACCTGAGGTCAAAGGTTTTGGCTTAGGCGCTCCTGGTCAACAAACGAAGATAAAAAGAGGTGTCGTTGGATCTATTGAATACAACAATAGAATAAGATCTTGGGCACAAGACCCACAAGAAACTATGAACTACGTTTCCAATCATGATAACCATACCTTATGGGATAAAAATGCTCTTGCTCTCGGTGTAAAGCCATGGAAAGAAGATTTAGACCCACAAACTTTAGAAATATTAAAAGCCTCTCAAAAATTCTCTAATGCTATGATCTTAACTATGCAGGGTATATCATTTTTACACGGAGGTGTGGATTTTGCAAGGACTAAGAAAGGTAACGATAACCCATTCGGCGTTTTAGAACCAAACGTATACGACTGGAACAGAAAAAGCGAGTTTTATGACATATTTGAGTATTACCAAGGTATGATACACTTAAGAAAAGCTCATCCTGCTTTTAGAATGACCAATAGTGAAGATATAATAGACCACATAGAATTTTTCGAACTACCAAAAGAATATAGAAAAACTGTTGCTTTTATTATAAAAGATAATGCAAACAACGATCAATGGAAAAATATTGTGGTTGTTTACAATGCAGAACCAGAATCTTCAGTTCAGATCGCTTTACCTGAAGGTGAATGGAACTTAGTTGTAAATGAAGATACAGCAGGTACCGAAACACTGGATGTAGTGGAAGGAACAATCGAAGTATCACCTTTATCTGTTTACGTCTTATATCAAAATTAATAATCTTTAAAAGATCAAAGGGGCGAAATTTTTCGCCCTTTTTTAATTTTTATGAAATGATAAAATGAATCGTTGATATCTAAGGTTATATATGTTAAAATATCAATAGATTTATTAATTTAGATTTAATTAAGGGGGTGTTCGTGTGGCATCAGGCTTTTTTCAAAAGCAAATTATGATGAGAAGGGTACTGTACTCGCTGATACCTGTATACGCTTTTGCTTTTTACATGTACGGATGGAGATTGATTTTTTTATCTATTTTTGTGTATGGTTTTGGGATTTTGACAGAATACATTATGGAAAAAAGAAAAAAACGTAAAGTTACAGAAGCAGTATTGGTTACCAGTACTTTATTTGTCTTATCCCTTCCTCCTGCAACGCCTTGGTGGATCGCCAGCATTGGGATTATTTTTGGTGTTTTATTTGCAAAAGAAGTTTATGGAGGTTTTGGAAGAAACATTTTCAATCCAGCTATCGCCGGTAGACTTTTTATTTACATAACCTTTCCAAATATCATGACCCAATCATGGCTTCAACCGGGAAATTTTGGGAGAGCTGCATCCGATATCTTAACCTCAGCAACACCTCTTCAAGTTTTAGCAAACGGACAAAGTTTCGGCCTGTTTGAATTATTTTTTGGGCTTAGATCCGGCTCAATGGGAGAGGGACCTATATTTCTAATACTCATAGCTGCAATTTATCTCATCGCCACAAAAACCGCCAGTTGGAAAATTATGTTATCCACATTCTTGAGTGCTTCTTTGTTGACAGGTTTTTTCTCTTTAATCGGCATACAGGAAGCTTCTTATCCTATAGAATTCTTGCTTTCTGGAAGTTTCATGTTTGTCACCGTTTTTATGGCAACAGATCCTGTAACCGCACCAAAAAATGAAACTTCTAAATGGTTTTATGGAATTATAATAGGAGTTACAGCTATACTTATCAGAACGTTTTCTCTTTTCCCAGAAGGTACAAGTTTTGGAGTGTTAATGGGTAACACTTTTGTTGCTTTGTTAGATACAGCTTTTACTAGAAAGAAGGTGAAAGCATGAAAAGGGAAGGTAGAGTTTATACTGTTATATTCACATTTATTATTTCTTTTGTATTTGTTTTCGTTTTAGCAGTAGCAAATGAACTAACAAAAGATACGGTAGAAAGGAATCAAGAATTATTCCAAATTAAGGCAATTTTATCTGCAATGGGCATATCTTATCAAAGTGATGAAGAAGCTTTTCAAAAATATAACTCTATAGTTTCAACTGTAAATATTAATGGCTCTCAATTATATACAACTGAAGTAAACGGCGAAAATATATATGCTACTATCTTCACAGGCAGTGGGCTATGGGGAACTATAACCGGTGTTTTAGCTGTGAACGAAGATGTTTCTAGAATTGTTGGTATTGACTTTATCTCTCAAAACGAAACGCCAGGATTAGGAGGAAGAATAGAAGAAGATTGGTTCAAAAGACAGTTTTCGGGTCTTAAAATTATAGATGGTGAAATAAAAGTAGTAACAGGACAAGACGGTGGAGACTACGAATACGAAAATGGACAAGTCGATGCAATAACCGGCGCCACAAGAACTTCTGAGTCTATTGAAAGAATTGTAAACGAAACGATTTCAAATCTGCGAGATATTCTGGGGGTGAATAGTTAATGGCTCAGAAAAATTGGATAGCAATTGCTAAAGATAATTTATGGTATAACAATCCTGTATTCATCCAAATACTCGGGATATGTTCCACATTAGCGGTAACTAACACATTAATAAACACATCCATCATGACTCTTGGAGTTGTTTTTGTGACAGGATTATCCGCATTGACGGTTTCTTTGTTAAAATCTTTCATTCCTAGGAAAGTCAGAATGATAGCCCAAACGTTGATAATATCTTTTTATGTTATAATTGTTGATATCGTCCTACGGGCTTATGTACCTGAAGTCAGTAGAGCTTTGGGACCATACGTAGGCTTGATCATTACTAATTGTATAATAATGGGAAGAACAGAGGCTTTTGCTCAATCTAACCCTCCGCTGCTATCGTTGTGGGATGGTTTGACCACTGGAATAGGGTATATGTATATTCTTTTGATGGTGGCATTTGTGAGAGAGTTATTGGGCTTTGGAACACTTTTTGGACTTCAAATATTACCAGATAATTTTGTAAATTGGACTATAATGGTTATGCCTCCAAGTGCTTTCTTTATGTTAGCTGTTTTCATATGGATACTCAAAGGTTACATGTTTAGAAAGGAGGTTAAAAAATAATGTCCCCTGACGTAGGTTTGATATCTTTATTCTTTGCTTCTATTTTTACAAGCAACATACTTCTCGCAAATTTTTTAGGAATGTGTTCCTTTATATCGGTTTCAAAGGATTTCACTTCTTCTAATGGGTTGGGCCTTGCAGTAACCTTTGTCTTGACTATAACTACCGCAATTAATTGGCTTGTCTATCATTACTTGTTGATTCCCTTTGGTTTAGAATATCTAAGATATATAGTGTTCATAATAGTCATTGCCGCAATAGTACAGATATCAGAAATGGTTATAGAGAGAATGTCAACTAACTTATACATGAGCTTAGGTATTTTTCTTCCATTAATCACCGTCAATTGCGCTATATTGGGTGTAGCCCTTTTTATGCAGATTAGAAATTATAATTTCCTCCAATCAGTTATCTTTGGACTTGGTTCGGGGTTAGGTTGGTGGTTAGCGATCGTATCTCTAGCCGCAATAAGAAAAAAGGTTGATAAATCTCCCGTACCCGGACCTTTAAAAGGACCTGGAATTACTTTAATTACGATTGGACTTATGGCGATGGCTTTCATGGGATTTTCGGGTATGTTAAACGTACAGTGAGGTGATTGATGTGAATACAATTTTAGCTGCTTCATTTTTAATAGGAGGATTAAGTGCGGTTTTAGCTGCAATGATTGTGGTAGTTGATAGCATAGTCAACAATTATGGCGAGGTTAAGATTGATATCAACAACGGAAAAAAGGAGTTAAAGGTAAATGGAGGTGCTCCACTACTTACCACTCTTTCTGAGCAAGGAATATTTATTCCCTCAGCATGTGGTGGTAGGGGAAGTTGTGGGGCATGTAAGGTGAAAGTTTTATCAGATATAGGACCAATTTTACCCACAGAAGCACCCCTCTTAGACGAAGAAGAAATGAAACAAAATATAAGACTATCTTGTCAAGTTAAAGTAAAATCTGACATAGCCATAGAAATTCCAGAAGAACTATTTTCTGCAAAAATTTTTAATGGTGTAGTTGAAAAAATAAATGATTTGACGTATGATATAAAAGAAGTTAAAATTAAACTTGTCGAACCCAATGAAATTGAGTTTAAAGCTGGGCAGTATATGCAATTGGTTATACCTCCCTACGAGAAAATAAACGAATATACGCAAAGGGCATATTCCATTGCATCATCTCCAAGTCAAAAAGATTCTGTCGAATTTTTTATCAGACTTGTCCCAGGCGGAATCGCAACAACTTATGTTCATAAGTATCTAAAAGAAAATGATCAAATAGAATTAGTTGGTCCTTTTGGTGAATTTTACATGAGAGATACAGATGCAGATATGATATGCGTTGCGGGAGGTTCAGGGTTAGCTCCGATAAAATCTATCGTTGCAGACATGTTCGAAAGGGAAATAACCAACAGAAATGTGTGGTTATTTTTCGGAGCAAGAAGTTTAAAAGACCTTTATTATGTGGATTTCTTTCAAGACATGGAAAAGAAATGGGACAGATTCCATTTTGTTCCAGCACTTTCAGAACCTCAACCTGAAGATAATTGGAAAGGCGAAACGGGACTTATAACAGATGTATTGGGAAAATATTTTAAAGAAAAAATGGATCAAAACACCCAAAAGGAAGGATATTTATGCGGAAGCCCCGGAATGATAAATGCCTGTATTAAAGTAATGACAGAGAACGGCATATCCGAAAATGAAATATATTACGACAAGTTCGCATAATTAGAAGGAGGTGCTTTTCCTCAATGAAAATGACTGAAGATTTAAAGAAAGCAGTTGAAAATATGAGACCAGGAGTTATAACTGCAGATGGGTTTTTGGGTAATGATGAAAGACTTTTGGTTGATATAATTGAAAGCGATGAAGAAAAAATTAGGTCTTTAAATATAAATTTACAAGATGACATTAAAAAGATTAGATATCTTTTCGAGAAAGGGAAAGAAGCCTTTGAAGAACCTGTAACCGTTGATAATAAATGGCTTATAAAAGTTGACGAAGCTAGAGGGCATTTACCTTGTCCCTTTGAAGACGGTATTTTTAGAAAAGTTAATTTAAGAATTAAAAATTTAGATAATAACGAAGAACTTCTTATCACAGAATTATCGCTTCACTTAATAGAAAAACATCATTTTTTCCAAGGTAAAGGGTCAGCATTCAGGGTAGAACCTGAAAAACTTAAAAAAGTGTTGGAAGAATAAAAAGGAGGAATTAAAGAAACATGCCTATCAATTTAAGAGGAAGAAGCCTTTTAACGTTGAAAGATTTTACCCCCGAAGAGGTGAAGTATCTTTTGGAACTTTCAAAAGATCTAAAAGCCAAAAAGAGAATGGGTATTAAAGGCGATTTATTAAAAGGTAAGAACATAGTTTTGCTTTTTGAAAAAACATCAACTAGAACAAGATGTGCCTTCGAAGTAGCTGCCTTCGATGAAGGGGCAAACGTTACATTTCTAACTAACAGCCAAATGGGTAAGAAAGAATCAATAGAAGATACTGCAAGAGTTTTAGGAAGATTTTACGATGGCATAGAATTTAGAGGCTTCAAGCAGGAAACTGTGGAAATTCTAGCAAAATATTCAGGTGTTCCCGTGTGGAATGGTTTAACCGATGAAGATCATCCCACCCAAGTTTTGGCAGATTTCCTAACTATTATGGAAAACTTCGAAAAACCTCTTAATAAGATCAAATTTGTGTACGTTGGAGATGGAAGAAACAATATGGCCAACGCCCTAATGATAGGCGCCTCTAAAATAGGGATGGACTTTGTGATTATCTCTCCAAAGGAACTTTTCCCAAGTGAAGAACTGATAAATGAAATGGAAAAGACAGCTAGCGAAAACGGCGGAAAAATTACCATCACAGACACACTTGATGGTGTAGTTAACGCAGATGTAATTTATACAGATGTTTGGTTTTCTATGGGAGAAGAAAGTAAGGTTCAAGAGAGGATCAACTTACTTAAACCTTACCAAGTAAATATGGACTTGATAAAAAAGACCAACAATCCCAACGTTATTTTTCTGCACTGTTTACCTTCTTTTCATGACACAAAAACCGAGATGGGATACGATGTTTACCAGAAATACGGTATTAAAGAAATGGAAGTTACGGATGAAGTGTTTGAAAGTAAATACTCAAAAGTTTTTGATGAAGCAGAAAACAGAATGCATACCATAAAAGCAGTTATGGTAGCAACGTTGGTAGGTTGATACGAATGGCTGAAAAACTCGCAATTGTAGCAATAGGTGGAAATGCGTTATCCCAACCAAAAGAATCTCCAACCGCTCAAAATATGCTAAAAAACCTAGAGAACACGGCAAAATGCCTAGTTGAACTAGTAAAAAAAAATTATAGAATAGTCATAACACACGGAAATGGCCCTCAAGTAGGAAACATTCTTGTTCAACAAGATATAGCCAAAGAGTTTATTCCTCCCTTTCCTCTAGATGTTAATGGAGCTATGACTCAAGGATATATAGGATACATGATTTCTCAAACGTTAAAAAATATTTTAACAGCAGAACATATTGAAAAAGATGTTTCAAGTATCGTTACCCAAGTACTTGTTGATAAAAATGATCCAGCCTTTTACAATCCTTCAAAACCTATTGGACCTTTTTACACCAAAGAAGAAGCTGACACTTTCATTAAAGAAAAAGGATGGAGTATGGTAGAAGATGCTGGAAGAGGCTGGCGAAGAGTAGTACCCTCTCCAGAACCGTTAGAGATTATAGAGATAAGAGCTATTAAAAAATTGGTAAGAGACAACAATATAACCATAGCAGCAGGTGGAGGAGGTATCCCAGTAATAAAAGAAGTGGATAAATTAAAAGGCGTAGAAGGTGTCATAGACAAGGATAGAGCCTCTGCTTTGTTAGCTATAGAATTGGATGCTGATGAGTTCATAATTCTAACCGCTGTAGAAAAAGTATTTATAAATTTTAATAAACCCAATCAACAATCTATTTCGTCAATGACTGTAAACCAAGCAATACAATATATGAAAGAAGGGCACTTCTCAAAAGGGAGTATGTTGCCGAAGATAGAGGCGTGCATAAATTTCGTTCAGAAAACTGGAAGACCTGCTTTAATCACAGATTTAACCAAATTGGTTGATGCATTGGAAGGAAAAACGGGAACTATCGTAACGAAATAAGGGGGGCATTACCCCCCTTATTTGTTAATTGAATCTTTTTGTCTTCATTGCTTGACTTATTCTACTTTCTTTGTTTTTAAGGGACATTCTAGAAGCAACAGAGTTGTATAAAAGTTCCACCATAAACATTTCTCCGATTCTGCTTACTGTGAATTCACTTTCCTGAGGCATTTCAGCTGAAGTATATAAAACGAGATTGACTATTTTTGACAAAGGTGAGTTAACCCCAGCAGTTATACCTATAGTGAAGGCACCAGCGTCTTTGGCTACTTGTGCGGATTTATAAGTATCTCTTATAACCCCAGAATGACTGACAGCAATTACTACATCATCTTTTTCCAGATTGGAAGCAACGATAACTTGCATATGTGGATCAGAATATGCAGTAGAGGCAAATCCTAGGGCAGCAAACTTCAAAGAAGCATCTAAAGCAATAGGAAAAGATCTTCCTACCGCATAGAATAGCAGTTTTTTACTGTTCAGTATTATTTCGGAGGCTCGAGTAATTTTATCCCTATCTGCTTGCCTTAGAATATCAGTTAAGGAATTTACAGCTTTATTGTAAATCATATCAAAAAGATCTTTCGACTCTTTTGATTCAAGTGTAGGAGCGCTCAATTCCCTTGCTAATTCTAACTTAAATTTTTGATATCCCGAGTAGCCAACCTTTTTTAAAACTCTGTATATAGTAGTTTCACTAGTTCCTGCCCAATTGGATAATTCAGTGATGCTGTAGTGTATTACATCGGCAGGCCTTTCGATTATATACTGAGCTGCCTGTTTTTCCTTATCAGTTAAAGAATTGTATATCCCTTTAATCTTGGAAGTTACCAACTTCGTCACCTCTAATCGACTATAACTTTTTCATCAATTCAACTTTTTTATTCTTAAATACCTTTATTTGATCTCTGATAACTTTTTCAGCTTCTACTTCATTCATATCTTTTGTCAATTCAGCGAAATCAGCTACTCTACCAAAATAGAGGGGCACTAAGGATTCCACCAACTTTTTGTCTTTGTTTTTTGAATACTCTATTAATGCATTGAATAAGATATCCACCCAAGTTTGAAGTGGTAATTTCTTCTTTTCCATTATGGTTTCCAAATGATCATTTGCCAATCTTTTGGTTTCTTCATTTTTTAATCCTTCTAAAAGTTGCTTTTTCAAATTTTCTATGTTGATGTTGATAGGTTCAACAGCAACTTGAGGTATTTCACCATATATTGGGGCTTCTTCAATAGAATCGATATCTTTCCATTTGGAGACGCTATCTACGATAATATCAAATAACGTTCCAACTACCTGCTTAAACATAGGGGATAGATCAGCTCCCGGATCTTTTGGATCATGAACTTTTGCACCTAAGGCCGCTTGATAAACCTTTTTATTGGAGTTAAGTATGGCATTAGTAGTCATCCAAATATCTATCCCGAACCTTGCAACATCTGTTTTGGCAACACTTGAAGCGGTTTTCAAATAAACATCGATCATATTTTTACCTACCCCAAAATCTCCCCCTATTGGTTGTCTTACAGCTTGACCAAACAAAGAAGTAACCAAAGGATAACATACTTGGTTTGTGATTGTACCGTCGTATTTGTGCCTCACATAATAAGGCGTAACATAATCGGAAAGTCCCTTCATTATTGGGCCAGTTAATCTTTCTATCCACCATGGTCGAACACTTTTTAAATCAGAATCTAAAAATACAATCGCCTTAGCATCTAAGTTTTTAGCAAGTTCTATCACAGAAAGCATGGCACTCCCTTTGCCCGGTAAACCTATATAATCGTAAGCGATCTTGGGGACATTTTTTGTCTCTGTTTTCATAAAAACTTCTTTTGTTCCGTCTTTTGAACCCCCATCAGCGTTGACAATTAACCCATCAGAACCAAAATATTCAAATATTCCTTCTGCAGCAGTTTCAGAAACAAAAGAAATCGTTTCAGCATTATTATAGCTCGGAATACCCACAACTACTTTTACCCTTTTAGGTAAATTTTGTAAAATTTTATAATCAAAAAATATTGACATTTTAACTTCCTCCTTTTTGTCGCACTTTCAACTTTATTCTTTGACTCCACCAGCAGTTAAACCTGCCGTTAGATATTTTTCTACGGTCATAAACAATACAATGACTGGAACGGCTGTCAATACGGAGGCCGCCATCATTTTAGCCCATACGGCATGTTCAGAAAAGAAAATCTCTCTCAAACCTACGGGCAGCGTATAAGCTCCAGGATAGGGCCTTATGAAGATAGAAGCAAACAAATACTCATTCCATCCTATCATAAAGGCGTATATAAAGACTGTGATTATAGCAGGCATTGATAGAGGAATAATTATCTTCATAATAGTACCTATTCTTGTACTACCATCAATTAAGGCTGCCTCTTCAATTGATTCAGGAATCGTCCTGAAATAATTACCAAGCATGTACATTGAAACAGGCAGCGTCTGAATTATATATATAATATACAAAGCAAACATTGAGGTTCCCCCTGAATTAGTTAATCCTATTCTTACGAACAAATCATACAAGGGTACCGATAGTATCACTCCACCGACTAGATATACCAACAATACCCCTCTTTGAACGAAAGTTCTTCCCGGATACCAAACTCTACTGAAAGAATAGGCACCAAATATACCTATTATTAAACTCGTTAAAGCACTCAATCCCGCCAATAGTAAACTATTACCAAACCATCTTAAAAAAGGAAATGATTCACGCCGTCTTGATGATTGTATATTTTGAAGGACTTGCTCTCTTTGTTCTTCCGGAAGAGACTCTAAAAGTCCCATGAGTTGTTGTTCTTCTTCGCTCATTTGTTGTCTAATTGACTCCTGAAGGCCTAAGAGTTGAGCATACTGTGACAACGTTGGATTCTCAGGAATCAATCCTGGATCGAATGCATCGGAATCATATCTAAAGGAAACCGAAACCATATATGCAAAAGGATAGGAAACAAATATTACAACTAAAGCTATAAAAAACCAAAATAAAAATGTTTTTATAAAAGATCTTTTTCTTACTACCATTTTAACACCTTCCTCACATAGATGGATATGAGTACCATCATAACTACAAAGAGGACCGTTGCAATCGCTGCTGCAACTCCAAGTTCCGGCAGTCCCGTAAAAGCTTTTTCATATAGATATATAGGCAGAGTTCTCGCCTCTTTCGACAATAGGTATACCTCTTCAAATTTGTAAAAATTCCATATCCCTCTCAAAAGAACTAAAGAACCTATTACATAGTATAATTCTGGTAAAGTAATATGACGGAATTTTTGCCAACCATTGGCGCCATCAATATCAGCCGCTTCATAATAATCTTGAGATATCGATTGTAATCTGGATAGAATCATTAAATAAATAAAGGGAAAATTCTTCCAAATGCTGTAAAATGAAACAACTATGAATGCGTTATTTGGATCATTAACTAGGTCTTTTGTCACATCCATGATACCTAAATTACTTAAAAGTATTGTTAAAGGGCCATTTAAAGGCATTAAAACATATTGCCATGCAAAAACGGTGGAAATAACTGGGGCCACGTATGGGAACAATATTAGGGCTCTTACTATACCTCTGCCGGGAAATTCTTTATTCATAAGCAAAGCAACCCCTAAACCAACTAAAATACTTCCAACAACAGTAATCAAAACAAACAACATAGTTATACCAAAGGAATTCCAAAAGGTAGGATCGGTTAACAGTTCTCTATAATTTTGAAAACCAACAAACTTATTCGGTACTCCCGGTGTCAGGGATACTTCAAAAAAACTCAAGTAAATATTGTATAAAACTGGATACATAATAAAAAGACCTATCAAAATAACGGCAGGTGATACTAACTTCCACCCAAAAGTTGCTTCTTTCTTCTTTAAAGGAGATAACTCTCTAAATCGTTGCATTCTTCTCTCCTCCCCATTTTTAGTAAAAAAGGGGAATAAAGTATTCCCCTTTTAATAGCTAATACGCTTTTAATCACTTAATAATCTTTCGGCTTCTTCTTGTGCCCATTGAGCGGTTTGTTGTGGTGTCCAATCGTTTGCAAACATCCTATTGATTGCTCTACCAATTACAAAGTTACCAGACAGGATACTCATTTCCTCAATGATTTCTCCTTCCATGAACTCAAATCTTTCAACAGTATCTAATGCAGAAATAATCGTAGTTATTTGATCTTTCCCATATCTTTCTAAAACAGGATTATCTAAAAATTCGTCCATCTGTGCTATAGAACTTCTTGTTGGATTCATTCCACCAGGTGCCATGTGCAACCAGTAGATGTAATTGCTACCACTCATGAGAAATTTTACCCATTGTTCTGCAGCATCTTTGTTATCGGATGTGTTAAGTATACCCAATCCAACAACTTCTCCAAATGAAGAAGGTCTTATGTTAACCATAAAATTTGCAAACCCTGTATTTTCAACAAGTTTAGGATCAAAGTGTTCTACTCGATTTTTTTGAACCTCTTCCACCGCAATATCGTCCATTATATAAGTGGAATAAAATACCATAGCGGCTTCATTATTCAAATAACCATTTAATGCCTCGGGAACAGCCGTAAAACCAGGCCTGGAATATTTTCCCAGTTCTTTATAAAATCTAAATGATTCGATCATCTCGGGAGTATTGAAAAGAATATTTCCATCTTTATCAATTGGTCTTGCACCATTTGAAAGAGCAATTTGAGAAAAGACCTGTTCCGTATAAGCGTCAGCTTTCTTAGGCAATATTAAACCATAGAAACCATTAGCAGGATCGTTTAACGCTTTAGCAGCTGTAAGTATATTATACCAAGACGTTGGAGCTCCTAGGTCTCTTTCTTCAAACAAATTCGCCTTATACCAAATCCCTTGAACCCAAGCATGGAAAGGTACGCCATAATATCCTCCATCTGGTGCCTGCATCAATCTTGAAACGCCTTCATAAACATCACCAAAATCCTCGATGATCTTTGCATTCAGTTCTGTATCCATAAAACCTTGGCTTCCCAACAACAGTATAGGAGAAATGCCACCTTCCACAACGTCTGGTAAGGTTCCAGCCTGAACTGCTCTTGGAATCTGTTCTAGGATCTCATTTTCCTCAATAGGTACTAAATTAACGGTTATACCCGTTTGTGCCTCAAAAATCTGTGCTAAGGCTCTAATCCTTTGCTGCCTGTCTGTTTCTACCTGAGTGTGCCAAAACGTAATCGTTTGAGTGAACACCATCGCACTAACAAGCACTGCTAAAATAACCACTGTAAGTTTCTTCACCATACACACCTCCCCTAATTTTGGTATTAATTACTACTAAAAAATTTTTCCAAAAATACAAAATAAAAAGAAAATTTTCATTTTTATTATACAGAAAAAAATATTATTTTCAAAATCTGATTATTCGTGATTACGATTGATTATAGGCGGTTATTTGTGATTATTATCAAAAATCTCTTATTTTCTCATTATTCGATTTTAATTTGGGGTAGTCTACTAACTTTTGATATAATAAAAGAAACATTAACTATAATGGTTGAAAAGACTCTTTAATCCTTATGGGTGGGGAGCGTTTGCTGCAGTATGCAAACTATGTTTTTTGCAGTCTTGTGCAAAAAGCTTTTTGATGATAAACTTTGCTTCTGAACTTGGGGATCTTAAGGGGTTTACCCCTTAACGTATGGGTGAATAGACGCTAACACAAGTTTTAGAGTTACTAAAGACAATGTAAATTTAATCTTTTTTAGGAGGGTTAATGTATGAACAAAATTATAAAAGAAATAAAAGTCAACAACGTTGAAATTAAATTGGTATCTGGTGATATAACTATCGAAGAAACAGACGCTATTGTAAATGCTGCAAATTCACAGTTACAGCATGGTGGTGGAGTAGCTGGAGTAATAGCAAGAAAAGGAGGACCAGATATTCAAAAAGAATCGAACGAATACATTAAAAAATACGGTAAAGTCGAAACGGGAAATGTTGCAGTTACAACTGGTGGAAAGTTAAAATGCAAATACATAATACACGCAGTTGGGCCTATTTGGAGAGGAGGCAGTCAAAAAGAAGAAAAGTTATTGTACGATGCCGTGTTCAATTCTTTGAAAAAAGCAGAAGAATTAAAATTAAATTCAATAGCTTTGCCTGCAATAAGTGCTGGTATATACGGTTATCCAATAGAAAAAGCGGTTCCAGTTTACAAAAAAGCAGTCTATGATTTTATAAATACCAATCCACAATTTTTAAAGGAAATCAGATTTGTAATATATGGCGAAGACCACTTGGATTATTTTTTGAAAGAATTTTGAGAATATGAGTTTTCTAAGAACAGTTTACTATTATTACTCTCTACGTAAAAATCTTAATTGTTCAAGAAAAAAGATATTAGAATTAAGAGAAAAGAAATTTAGAAAGATATTAAAATATGCCTATAGAAAAATACCTTTTTATAAAGATTTTTATGGATCTTACGGAATAAAAGAAAACATGCTGAAAGAGATTCCCATAAACGAATTACCAATGATCAATAAAAACCTTATAATTGATGATTTTAATAAGTTCTTTAAAGATAACCAAATTACTAAAAGCAAAGTGGAAAACTTTTTAAAAAATAATCCGAATCCAACTTCTTTACTTTTTAACAAGTATCATGTAATACACAGTTCTGGAACAACCGGAATGGTTGGATATTATTTGTATAGTGAAAGAGAATGGGATTTCATTAAAGCTATTTCAACAAGGATGTTTTCAAATTTTACTCTCAAAAGAAAGAAATATGCCTTTATAGGCGCAGTTGATGGACATTATGCTGCCATAAGTTTGTTCCTCTCTCCACTAAATCAACCTGAGAAGTTTTTCTATAAAGATTATATGGTAATGGATATAAACAAACCTATCAAAACCTACTTAAAAAAGCTTAACGATTTTCAACCTGATAATCTCACAGGGTATCCCTTTGGAATAAGATCTTTGGCTCAGTTTCAAAATGAAGGTCTTTTGAATATTCACCCAGAAGTGATAGTTTGTGGAGGAGAACCTTTATTAAAAAATGTGAAACAGTTTTTAAAAGAGATTTGGAAGGATGCTGAAATAGTGGATAGTTATGCAACTTCTGAGTCATTGGCGATGGGTGTTTCTAGGGAAGATTTAAAAGGTATGTACATATACGATGATGCAGTTTACATTGAAATCAAAGAGGATAGAACAATTTTGACAAACTTGTACAATTACACCCAACCTATAATAAGGTATGAATTAACAGATATCCTAAAAAAATCAAAAAATAACGAAAGGAAATGGCCCTTTACAAAGATTGAACAAGTTATTGGAAGAAATGAGTTAATTCCATTTTTTATAAATGAAAACGGTGAAAAAGACTTCATTCATTCAATCGTTATAGCTGAATTTTTTGTTAAAGGAGTGACTAAGTTTCAATTCGTTCAAAAGAATCAATCATTTTTTGTCTTTAAAATAGTCGTTTCACAAAAAGAATATTCAGATAAAATCGTAGAAGAAGTTAGAAATAAACTTACCGATATCCTAGAGAAGAAAAAAATGAAAAACGTCAATTTTGATGTAAAAATCGTGGAAGATATCAAGCCAGATGAAAAGACCGGAAAATATAAATTAATTTTAATTGAGTGAAAAATCAAAAGAAAAGAAGGTGTTTCACATGGCAAATTTATACTTAATAGACGGCTCAGGAATAGCATATAGAGCTTTTTTTGCGCTGGGGGACTGGATGAGCACTTCGGATGGTTTGCCGACAAACGCTATCTACGGAGTAGCTCGAATGCTTCTAAAGTTACTCAAAGAATACGTTAAAAAAGGCGAAGATTCAATAATATTTGTTATGGACAAAAAAACCACTACTTATAGAAATGAATTGCTAAAAACCTATAAGGCCCAAAGACCGGAAACACCCGAAAAATATATACAACAGATCCCGTACATATACGAAATGGTGGAAAAATTAGGCGTAAAATTAGTGGCTATGGATAATTACGAAGCCGACGATGTTATAGCCACGATAGTGTCAAAAAAGAAAAGAAACTATGAGAAGGTTTATATAATCACCTCGGATAAAGATATGATGCAGCTTGTTAAGGATAATGTATATATTTTGAGGCCAGAAAAAGGAATAACAGAAATGGTTTTCTACGATGCACACCAAGTAGAAAAAAAGATGGGGGTTCCTCCAGAACAAATAGCTGATTTACTGGCTTTGATGGGGGATAGTTCTGACAACATCCCAGGAGTAAAAGGCATTGGAATAAAAACAGCCCAAAAATTGTTGCAAGATTACAAGGATTTAGATGATTTGTATCAACATTTGGATGAAATAAAAGGATCTACAAAAAACAAACTAAAAAACGAAAAGGAAACCGCATATCTGAGTAAAAAATTAGTCCAATTGTTGGTAGATGCACCGATAGATGAAATATTTGAAGATAAAGAAATTATATATCAAGGATTCAAAGACGACCTACGAGATTTTCTCAAAAAGTTGGAGTTTAATTCAATATTAAAAGAGTTAGATGTACCTGACACATCTAGTAACTCCTCTAAAATGGTAATGAAAACAAAAACAGAAAAAAAAGATTATTCATCAAAAGGTAAGTATTACGAATATAACGCACACGACTACAAAAAACTATTAAAAACCTTAAAGAAATATGAAATAATATCTTTTGACCTTGAAACTTCTTCTCTTGATCCATATCAAGCAGATATAGTGGGAATCGCTTTAAGCTGGAACCCATTTGAAGGATATTTTTTGTATCTGTACAAAGAAAAAGACAGGTGGGAAATAACAAAGGAGATAGTCAATCTTTTAAACAATAAAAAGGTCATTGGCCAAAATTTAAAATACGATATAACGGTTTTGAAAGTAAATGGAATTGAATTAAACAAAGTATATTTTGACAGTATGATAGCTGCTTATTTGTTGAATCCGGATAGCAGAAGGTTCAATATGGATGATCTCGCCAAAGAATATTTGGATTATAAAACAACTAAATATAAAGAAGTTATGGGAAAAGATATCAAACTGTTAACCCTTGGAGATATCGATAAGAAAAAAGTTGTTGAGTACGCAGCAGAAGACGCGGATATTGCATATCGACTATTTGAAGTATTAATGCCCAAACTAGAAGAATTTGAACTAAATGAATTGTTTGAAAAAATTGAAGTGTCAACTATAAATGTTTTATCAGAAATGGAAATGAATGGTGTGTATTTTGATTTAAAAGAACTTAAAAAATTGGAAGAGGAATACGACAAGAAGCTGAATTCGCTAATGAATGAAATGAAAAAAATTGTCGGTTATGACTTCAATCCAAACTCGCCAAAACAAGTTAGAGAATTACTTTTTGAAAACTTAGGATTGAAGGGAAAAAGAAAAACTAAGAGCGGATCATATTCAACAGATGCAGATTCTTTGGAAGCCCTAAGAGATGAACATCCAATAATAGAAAAACTCTTAGAATACAGGAAATATCAAAAACTTCTCTCTACATACATAATCGCTATACCAAAATTAGTTAACAAAAAAACTGGAAGGGTTCACACATCTTTCAACCAAACGGGAACAGCTACCGGCAGATTAAGTAGCAGCGATCCCAATCTTCAAAATCTTCCTATACGGGAAGAAGATGGAGAAAGAATAAGAAGCGCCGTCAAGGCACAAAGAGATGATTATGTACTACTGAGTGCTGATTATTCTCAAATTGAATTGAGGGTTTTAGCTCATCTAACTAACGATGAAACTTTAATAAATGCTTTTAACAAAGGTGAAGACATACATGCTTTAACCGCAGCTGCAATATTCGGTGTAAAAATCGAGGATGTTGACTACAACATGAGAAGGGTGGGAAAGGTAGTTAATTTCTCTCTCGTGTATGGATCATCTCCATATGGGTTAGCCGAGAATTTAAAAATACCTGTAGAAGATGCAAAAGATTTTATGAACAGATACTTTAAAACTTACCAAAAAGTCAAAGAATATCAAGAATCAAGCCTAAAGGTTGCAACACAAAAAGGTTATGTTGAAACAATATTTGGAAGGAAAAGATTTTTGAAAAACATAACAACAGGTAAATCAGAGTTGAAACGAATAGTCATAAATACCCCTATCCAAGGTAGTGCAGCGGATATCATGAAATTGGCTATGATCAATTTATACAAAAAACTCCCAAAAGAAGCGAAATTGATACTTCAGGTACACGACGAAGTTGTAATAGAATTACCTAAAGAAATCGTAGAAGAAACCAAAAAAACGGTTCAAGATTGTATGGAAAATGCTGTTAAATTGAAAATACCTTTAAAAGTTGATATTAGTGTCGGTAAAAATTGGCAAAAATGATAATTATAAATATGTATAACTAAATTATTAAAATTTTTTCATTTTTTAAAGAAAATCTGATATAATCTAAATAACTAATTAGACATTTATAGATATAAAGAAAGTGCGGAAAGCGGGACGCCGATTGTGGTCAGGTTACAGAATGAAGGAGTAAAGTCCCCTTTTCCTTATGGGTGAGCTGCAGAGTCCAAGGGACATTCGGTCCCTTCCTTAGATGGGTGGGCTGCGGGGCGAAGGGGTAAAACCCTTTTTCCTTATGGGCGGGCTGCGGGGTGAAGGGGCGCTATATAATTAGATCTATATAATTAGATTTTAAAGGCAGTATATTATAATAAAATCATCGGAGGAATCAAATGAAAAAGTTTCACATAGTAAAATTAGGCTGTCCAAAAAATGATGCAGATATGGAAATATTCAAAGGATTACTTCAAAACAAAGGATACAAATACGAGAGTAATCCTCAAATTGCTGATTATATATTCATAGATACATGTGGTTTCATTGAAGAAGCTAAAAAAGAAAGCATCGAAACCATATTTGAATATATATCCCTAAAAGATAATAACAAAAATCTAAAAGTTATACCAATAGGTTGCCTAATTCAAAGGTATTTCACTGAGTTTCTTAAAGATATCCCTGAAATAGATGGATTATATGGTGTGTTGTCCCCAAAAACCATAGTTGAAAAAATTGAAAATGGTGATTATTTTTTTAAAAATGATATTCCTGAAACTCTTTATGATTGTAAAATTAGAGCGATTCCAGTCTCACACTACGCATATGTAAAAATTGGGGATGGGTGTAGTAGAAATTGTGCCTTTTGTTCTATACCCACGTTCAAAGGAAAGCCGAAAAGTAGAAGTATCGAAGAAATAAATGAAGAAGTAGAATTTTTGGTATCCAAAGGTGTAAAGGAAATCATTCTCGTATCCCAAGATAATACCTTGTACGGCATAGATAATTACAAAAAGCAGGCATTACCTGATTTACTAGACAAACTTAACAATATAAAAGGAAAATTTTGGATCAGGGTCATGTATTTACATCCGGATTTTTTAAGTGAAGAAATTATAGAAAGCATACATAGAAATGAAAAAGTATTAAATTATTTCGATATTCCAATTCAACATATCTCTGATAAAATTTTGCAAAGTATGGGTAGGCATAAGAAAAGAAATGAATTAACAAAACTATTTGAGAAAATTAGAAAAGATCCATCCGCCATAAGAACAACGTTAATGGTAGGGTTTCCTGGAGAAAAAACAGCGGATTTCGAAGAGTTAGTAGATTTTGTAAAAGAGGTAAAATTTGAAAGAATGGGCAGTTTTAAATTTTCAAAAGAAGAAAATACAAAGTCATTCACATTACCAGAACAAATTGATGAACAAATTAAAAAACAAAGGCAAAATGAACTAATGGCAGTTCAAAGTGAAATTTCTAAAAATGTCATGGAAAAATATATAGGTAAATCTTTAGAAGTTCTTTTGGAAGAAAAAGAAGACAACGTTTTTATCGGAAGAAGCTATTTAGACGCCCCGGATATTGATGGGAATGTGTACATAAAAAACTACGGTGACAAAGAACTATCTTTAGGGGAATTCGTCAAAGTAAGAATCACTGGATCATACGAATATGATCTGGAAGGAGAAGTCGCTGAATATGAACATACCAAATTTGTTGAGCTTTTCTAGGATAATCCTCGCCATTCCAATATTTATTTTAACTGTTTTTGGAGAATCATTTTATATCGTAGCCTTGGTCCTATTTATTATAGCTTCTTTAACAGATTGGTTAGACGGATATGTCGCCAGAAAGACTGGTCAAGTTACCGATATCGGCAAATTTTTTGACCAAATATCTGACAAAATACTTATAAACTCGGTTTTTATTGCGATGTTGGGTGTAGGGGTTTTGCCTGCTTGGTTTGTTGCAATAATTGTATCAAGAGATACTTTTGTGAGCGGTTTAAGAATGGCAGCTGCAAATAAAAATATTGTTGTCCCTGCCGATAAATTTGGTAAACTAAAAACCGTCTTAGAAATCGCTTTAATCATTGTAATATACTTGATGCTTTGGAATTTTCTAGTTAGTACGTTGATCTATTTAACCGTTATAATCAGTCTATTATCGGGAGTAAATTATACTGTCAAAACCGCTAAGCAATTTTAAAAAAGAAAGGGGTCCTAGTATATGACACAGCTAAAAAATGTAAATAATTACAATACCGATAAATTAAGGTCTTTCATCGCCATCGAAACCAATGAAAAATTAGAGAGATTATTGACTGATTTAATCGAAAGGTTTCAAAGGATGGGATTTAAAGCAAATTGGACAAAAGCAAAAAATGTCCATTTAACCTTGTTTTTCTTAGGGGATCAAAAAATGGAAAAGTTAGCCCAGTTAGCTTATAAAGTTGGTGAAAGAGTATCAGGATTTCCTACTTTTCATTTTAATATCCATAAAATGGGATTCTTTGAAAACAATTCTCAACCAAAGGTGTTATGGTTAGGAATAGAAGAAGATCATACCTTAATTGGTCTGTATGAAGAAATAAAGAAGGTACTAAAATTTTCAGAATTAGAAGTTAAAGATACCAACTTTTTACCTCATATTACCGTAGGAAGAGTTAAATCGTTCCCTAACCATTGGAAAGAACTAATTAATTCTGTAACTTTTGATCAAATCCAAGTATACGTAAATTCTATCGGGATATACTCTTCTGAACTCACAAGGAGAGGCCCAATATATAAAAAACTTTACACTGTTGACTTTGAAGGAGGCGTCATCATTAATGGCTAAAAATGATTCTAAAGATACAAATAAAGAAGAATTGTTAGAAAAGCTTGTTAAAGAATTAGAAAAAAATCATGGAACAGGATCGGTCATGATAATGGGTAAGGGATTGGATAATAGCAATATATCCGTTGTCCCAAGTGGATGTTTATCTCTAGACATAGCTTTGGGTGTTGGCGGATATCCACGGGGAAGAATTGTAGAAATATTCGGAAACGAATCATCAGGTAAAACTACGCTAGCTCTTCATTCCTTAGCGGAAGTCCAAAAATTGAACGGTATAGCTGCATTTGTTGATGCTGAACATGCTCTAGATGTTGAATATGCTAAAAAGTTAGGTGTAGATGTCGACAAATTGATAGTTTCGCAACCGGATTATGGTGAACAAGCCCTTGAAATTGTAGATTCTTTAATCAGATCTAACATAGTAGACTTAATAGTGGTAGACTCTGTAGCTGCTTTGGTACCAAAAGCAGAAATAGAAGGAGCTATGGGAGACTCTCACATGGGACTTCAAGCAAGGCTAATGTCTCAAGCCCTAAGAAAACTAGCTGGTAGTATAAGTAAATCCAAATCTATAGTAATATTTATAAACCAGGTAAGGATGAAAATAGGTGTAGTGTATGGTAACCCAGAAACCACTACGGGAGGAATTGCACTAAAATTTTATTCTACGATAAGGGTAGAGGTAAGAAAAGGTAGCGCAATAAGAGAAGGGAAAGATCAGATAGGAAATGAAACAACCTTAAAAGTTGTAAAAAATAAGGTTGCGCCACCTTTCAAACAGGCAAATGTAGACATGATCTTTGGACGGGGTGTCGCAAAAGAAAACGATATCTTTAATCTAGCAGTAGAAGAAGATCTAATTCAAAGAAAAGGTGCTTGGTTCTCTTATATCAACGAAGATGGTGAAGAAGTTAGTTTAGGACAGGGTAAAACCAATTCAATTAGCTATCTCATGGAAAATCCTGAAATACTTGATTATTTAGAATATACGATTCGCAAGAAGCACAATTTAATTATTCCCGATTATCTAATAGAAAAGTTCGAATCTAAATCGTCAAAGAACAAAAAAGAGAAAAATGAAGAAGCACAAAAAAATTAATCCTAAAGATGAAAAAGCGGCTGAAAAATCTGCATTGAATTTAATAAAGTATCGTGCCAGATCAGAAAAAGAACTCTCAAACCGTCTAAAAGAAAAAGGCTTTGATGAAGAAGTTATTGGCAAAGTGATAGAAAAATGCAAGAAGAGCGGTTTGATAGATGACAAACTTTTTGCATATTTATATGCATATGACAAGTTAACTCTAGACAAAAAAGGCCCCATGTTTATACAACATGAATTAAAACGGTTGGGAGTTGATGAAAGTTTGATTTTCGAGACCCTAGAGAAAGTTAAAAACGAAGTAGATATAAATGCAATTGCTTTAGAATTGGCAAAAAATTATTATGACAAAAAACAAGACACTCTCAAAACTAAAGCTTACTTGTATAGAAGAGGTTTTGAGCCAGACATTATAAACTGTGTTATTGAAAACTTAAGAGGTGATTAAAATTGGAAATTCTGGTATATATAATTATAGGAATAGCTATATTTATCTTATCAGTGCTTGTTGGAATTAATATTGGAAACAAAAGGGTTATTTCTACACTAAAAACAAAAAAAGAAGAATTGGAAGTTGAAATAAAAAACAAACAAAAAGAAATAGATAAAATATTAAAAAAAGCAGAAGAAGAAGCTAAGGCATTAAAACAAAAAGAATTACTAGAGGCAAAAGAAGAGATACATAAACTTAGACAACAATTTGATTTAGAAGCAAGGCAACAAAGAGAAGAGCTTAAAACCAACGAAGAAAGATTAATAAGAAAAGAAGAAAGCTTAGCAAAAAAAGAAGAGAATTTAGAAAAACTAAAAGAAAAATTGGAAGTTCAACACGAAAATGTCCAAAAATTAGAGAAAGAATTAGAGACGAAATTAAATGAAATCGCAAAAATGACCGAAGAAGAAGCACGTCAGATAGTAATAAACGAAGCAAAAGATAAATACGAAAAAGAAATTGCTCAAAAGTTCAAAGAAATAAAAGATTATTACGAAGATGAATCAAAAAAATATGCCAGATGGGTTATCACTACTGCAATTCAAAGATATGCATCAGATGTCACCAACGAAATCACAACGTCAACCGTATCTTTGCCTACAGATGACATGAAAGGAAGAATAATTGGTAGAGAGGGAAGAAACATCAGAACGTTTGAAAAACTCACAGGTGCTGATTTGATAATTGATGATACACCAGAAATAGTTGTTGTATCCTCGTTCAATCCATTACGAAGGGAAATAGCAAAAAGAACACTTGAAATGCTTGTAGCCGATGGAAGAATACATCCTGCTAGAATAGAAGAACTCTATGAAAAATCAAAAAATGAAACTCAAGAATATATAAAGGAAGTAGGAAAAGAAGCGGTAATGAGAGTAGGTATAAAACAGCCGAACATTGAAATAATCAAACTTCTAGGTAGGTTAAAATTTAGAACCAGTTATGGACAAGATGTATTGGAACATTCAATAGAGGTATCTCAATTTGCTGGAATGATGGCAAGTGAATTAGGATTAAACGTTGAACTAGCTAAAAGAGCGGCTCTATTTCATGATTTAGGAAAAGCTGTTGATCATGAAGTTGAAGGATCACATGCTATTGTTGGAGGACAAATTGCTAAGAGATACGGAGAAAAATTGGAAGTAGTTAATGCGATACAATATCACCACAACGAAGTTGACCCGATGACACCTGAAGCTGTTTTGGTTGCTGCAAGTGATGCTCTGTCGGCTTCTAGACCCGGTGCACGTAAAGAAACTTTGGAAAATTACATTCGAAGGATCGAACAACTTGAGGAAATTGCAAAATCATTTAGATACGTTGATAAAGCCTACGCAATACAGGCAGGAAGAGAATTGAGAATAATCGTTCAACCAGATAAAGTTGAAGATGAAGTCGCAGAAAAATTGGCACACGATATATCTGTTCAAATAGAGGAAAAGGTTCAATATCCTGGAGTAATCAAAGTAACCGTAATTAGAGAAAAAAGAAGTATATCTTATGCAAGTTAGTAAAAGACGCCCTTTAAAGGCGTCTTTTTTTTTAAAACTTTATATAGCTGCCAGTTTTTCCTGGTATTACCTCGATTTTTGAATTAATTCTTTCTTTCAATTCACTTACATGAGATATTATGCCCACCATTCTTCCAGAGCTATTTAACTCTGTTAATACTTCGATTGCACTATCAAGAGAGTTTGTGTCTAGGCTGCCGAATCCTTCGTCTATAAAAATCGTATCTAAAGAGATACCACCAGCTTCGCTTTGCACCACATCGGCTAATCCTAAAGCAAGAGCTAGTGCAGCTTTAAAACTTTCTCCTCCTGAAAGTGTTTTTATTTCTCTTTCTTTTCCAGTGTAGATATCAAAAACCATGATTTCTAAGCCTTCACTCTTTCTTGCATCAAGTACTTTAGAAGATCTATGCAACTGATATCTGCCATCTGTTAATTTGTTCAATCTTAGATTCGCTTGAGCTAATATTTCTTCGAAATAATATGCTAGTACATATTTACTAAGGCTGATTCTTGTGTTGTTGTCACCTTTACTGACATCTCTTAAGTTCTTTATAGTTGAGTATTCTTTTTCTTGTTTTTCTATTTCTTTTATTATGGTTTCCAAATTAGTTTTTGTGGCTTTAAGCTGTTTTATTTCATATTCTAAATTCGTTTCATTTTTGATTAATTCTTCAACTTCCTTTTGTAATTGCATTATTTCATTATTTAAAGGTGTTTCCTCAATCATTTTTAGGTTTTTAGTGGATTCTTCTAAATCAATGAGAAGAGTCTGCTTATTCTTTAATTCTTCTTTATACTTTTGAACTTCTTCTTCTAAACTTTCTATTAAGTTAATTTGTTCTTTTATTCTTTGATATTCTTGTTGGTTCTCAAATCCCATTTTTTCTATCATTTGATCGAATTTTTGTTCAGCATTTTTTACTTGGTCGTCTAATTTAATTATATCTTCGGTTAAAGTTTTTATTGTTCCTTTTGAAGAGTTTATTATTTCTGCGATTCTGTTAGCTTCTTCTCTTTTTTGTTCGTAAGTGTTTTTGATACCTTGGATAAATTTTCTTTTTTCTTGTATTTCGCTTATTATTCCATGTTCGGTTTTGTCCTCTAATTGTTCTTTAAGATCTGTAATTTTAGTTGCTACTTCTATAATTTCTGATTTCGATTCATCTATTATTTTTCTCAACTTTTCTCTTTGTTCTTCTAACTCTCTAATTTCTTCTTTGATCTTTTTATTATCGTTTTTCAGTGATTTGACTTTGTTGTATATTTTTATTTTTTTTTCGTATTCTTGTTTTTGCTGGTCCAATCTGTCTTTAAGCATTTTTATTAAATTTTGTATATGAGTGTGTATATTCTCACTTTCTTGGGGAATTTGTAATTCTTCACAGATTCTTTTATATTCAGATTTAAATAAAGATACCTCTTGTGAATATTTGTTTGATACGTCTTCATAATTTTTTAGTATCGTTGTTTTTTCTTTCTCTTTTTCATTTAATTTTTGATTGATTTCCTCTAGGTCTTTTTTTGTTATTAATTTTCCACTACTTTTGGCAGGAGAAGGGTGAAAGATAGATCCACAAACGGGACATGGTTCTCCTTCTTTTAGATTGGATGCGAGATGGTATGCCTGTGATTTTATAAAATCGGTAGTCTTTTTGCTTTGTTCTTCTCTTAAGTATTGTATTTCAATCTCCATTTCTTCTTTTTCTTTTTTTACTTTCTGATAATCCTTGTGTAAAACTACCAATTCTGTGTATTTTTTAGATAATTCCTTGGTTGCAGATAATAATTTTTTATTTGTGCTAATTTCGTTTTTAAGTATTTCTACGTTTATATCTTCGTTTTCTGATATATATTTTTCGTTTTGTTCCAATTTTTTCTGAGCTTTTGAAAGCTTCTCATCTTTTTCTTGGCTTTCTCTAACCTTTTCATCATAAAGTTCCTTTTTTGTATTGAATTCTTTAATTAGGTTTTTGTACTCAACGTATTTATCTAATTTTTGATTGAGATCTTCAATTTCTTTTTCAACAGCGGATATCTTTTGATATTGCTTTTCAATTTCTGGTAACTTCTCGTCTATTCGTTGTTTTTCTTCCATACTTTCATCTAATATACTTTGTTGATTTTTGAGTTGGTTCTTTTTTTCATTTAATTCTTTCAAATATTCTATGTATCTTTCTTCGTATGGAAGGATTTCTTTTGCCTTTTTTAACCTATTAAGAAGCTCTTCTTTTTCTTGAATATACTTGGAATTTTGTTGGAGTTCTTCGATCTCTTTTTTAAGGGTCTCTTTCTTTTCGATTAGTTCGTTTGCTTTTTTTATATTTTCAAGATCTGTATTTAGTTTTTGCAGTTTGTCTTGTTTTTGAAATTTTTGTTTTTCGGTTTCTTCTTTTGAAGTTTCTCTCTTCTTAATTTCCTTTGTTAATTGATCGATTAAACTTTTAGGATCGATATTTTCTTCTTTCAACAACTGATCGTATTCTTCTGATTCAAGGTTTATTGTTTCTAATATGTTTCTGACTTTTTGTTGTCGGTTTTTTAATCCTTTTTCTATATTTTTAAAAATATCGTCTATTTTTTGCTCAAAACGCTCATATATACTTATGTCAAATATCTTCTTAAAGATCTCTGCTCTCTCGTTTGAATTGGCTGTTATAAACTTTCTGAATTCTCCCTGTGGAATCATTATTATCTGCTTGAATTGTTCATAGTTCAAACCTAAATATTCTTCTACCTTACTATTTACTTTTTTAACCCCAGTTTCATGTAATATCAATTCACCATTTTGATATATCTTTATACTAGCTTGACTATTTTGCTTTGTGGTCCCCTCACCATCTTTTTTGGATCTTTCGTAAGAAGGGGTTCTTGAGATTTCGATTATTTTATCTTTGAACTGAAATTCAAATTCCACGTATGTGTCGGTGTTTTCATCTGCAAAATGAGACCTGGCTATGGCATCTCCTCTTTCGCCCATCGAACCATTTCCGTATAAAGCATAACAGATTGCATCGAAAATAGTAGTTTTTCCTGCACCTGTTGGGCCGGTAATCAAGAATAAAGTATCGTTTCTTAATTTGTTAAAATCTATTTCTTGCTCTTCTAAAAAAGGACCAAAGGCCTGGAATTTTAATTTTATTGGTTTCATTTTTCTTCACCGCTTGCTTTTTGGAGTTCATTGAAAATACTTGCCACTATCTGTTTTTCCTCAAAAGAAAGTTCTTGGTTTTTGACTTCTTGGTAAAACAATTCAAAAAGATCCACGGGGGATATTTTCTTTATATT
>NZ_JALY01000157.1:0-8161 GCF_002924615.1 Petrotoga halophila DSM 16923
ATAAAAATGGGACACTTTATATTACAATATCAATAAGTTTTTTTATTTATATGATTTCTTTTGTAATTTTTGAAAATTTAAATGTAAAAGTATATAACATTTTAATTATAATTTATGCAACATTGATTTTACTCTTCACAATTAATATATTTAACACCTATTTCACTGAGATATTTATTTCATCTCAATATTTAGTTCCTGGAAAAAATTCTAAAGGTCCAATGATAGTTTTCTCTATCTTATTTGGTATTTTTCTGATATTGAATCTTAAAAGCAGAATTTTAAAGATCTTTTTTTCGTTTTCCATAGTTTTTGAGTTTCTTGTTTTAAATTTAATAAGAAACAGAAGTAGTTTAGTTGCACTGTACTTAGTAATCTTTATTTTAATTTTGAAATCTCTAAAATTAAAAAGAATATCATCTATTTTAATATTGACGATTGTAATTTTATCAATTTTATTATTTGCTATTTTTGCTTCAGACTTGGTAACTTCTATTATCGCATGGCTTATTGAAGTCTTCGTCAAAAACTTCAATATTCATGATTTAAGCAATCTAAGTTCCGGTAGACTTGATTTTTATGCTCGAGCATTAAGCACTTTTGAGAAAAACCCAATAATAGGAACTTTGGGGGTTCAAAATTATTATGTTGACAATGCATTTTTGTTAGTACTCGCAAATTACGGTTTGATAGGAGCAATTTTTTATATACCATTTATTCTTTTTGTTCTTTATACAATAATTATTAATCTAAGGAGAAATTCGATCAAAGACTTAAGATTTTATGTATCTTTAGTATGGCTTACAGCTTTGTCAATATCTCTTTTTGAAGGTTTAGCTCCATTTGGGCCAGGAACTACTTATATTATCGCATGGATATTACTACCATTGATAATATCAAAAAATCGGGAAAAAAGGATGAGAATATGAAAATAACTCTAATAGGAAGGCCATCACGAGAGTTGACTTATCTAGCAAAGCAACTTTATATAGATCAATATCTACAAAAAGTTATAACATTCCGTTATTTAGATGTAAATGATTCTCGCGAAACTATAAAACTATTTTTTAGGCTAAAAAAAGGCAACGAGATAAACAAACTAACAAATGCCGTTTTATCAACCTATGTTTTGAATTCATTATTAAGAAAACTATCGCATCCGTTTCTAAAACAGAGTTCCATCGAATTTGCCCATCATACGTCCGATAAATATTTTTCATTCATTGCATCAAATTACTTGCCATTGAATTCTGATATATACCATGGATGGATGAATTACTCATTAAATTCATTCAAAAAAATATCTAAAAAAAATCCCAAGGGAATCAAAGTCCTTGAATTGTACACTATTCATCCCGATTCTATAAGAAAAATTCACAAGAAGTATTTTGGTGAAAATACTTACTTTATTTTCCCTTCTCAAAAACGCGATGAAATTATCGATGAAGAAATAGAAATTTGTGATGCAATTATAGCTCCTTCTGAATTCGTAAAAAAATCATTGAATAATTTAGACGACTCAAAAGTACATATCATCCCATTTGGAACAGATTGTTTAAAATTTTTTCCTAAGGAGAAAGGCAATGATTTTTATTTTCAAGAAGAATTAGTAGTTTTGTTTGTTGGTAATATTACTTATACCAAGGGTTTCGATCTGCTTTACAACGCTATCGAATTTCTAAGGAATAAAAAAAGAAAAATAAAGTTCAAAGTTGTTGGATCGGTTGCAGAAATTTATTCTTCTCGGTTCAAAACAATTATTAAAAATATAGAATACCTTGGAAGGATTCCTCATGATAAGTTAAATGATGTTTATAATTCGGCTCATTTGCTGGCTTTGCCATCTTATTATGAATCAGGTCCTCTCGTTGCGTATGAAGCTTTAGCAGCTGGCCTGCCTGTCATCATCACTGAAAACATGAATCCACTCGTTGAAAATGGGAAAAATGGATATTTTACCAAAATAAACGATATGAATGATGTTGCCGATAAAATAAACAGAGTTTATGAGAATAGAGATTGGTTGGTTGAGGCATCTCACTATGCTCGAGAAACCGCTCTTAAAAACACATGGGAAGCTCGGTATTCTAATTTAATTCGTTTGTATGAACAATTATTAAAACAGAGAAGTGAAATTTGATTGATAAAAAAACAGATAACATCAAAAGTAAAAGTGGTTATCTTCCAAAAAGTAGGGTTAGAAAAAATGAAATAAGCGTAAATAAGCGTATATGATTAAAATATCTCATATCACTCCTAATATACTTGCTTTTTTCTAAATGATACGAGGTGAAAAAAGGACTGCGCGAATTCTTTTAACAGATACTGAATATAACAGAGTCATGGTAAATAGCAAAGATAAGGCAAGGAGGAGACATCATCAACATATATGCAAATAACTGACTTTATATATTGTAGTTAGTAATTTTAATTTAATTCCAGTTAAGTACCTATTATTTTCGTAAGAGATTCAAAAATATTTGACAATTACCAAAATAATTGCTATAATCTTTTTATATTGTTCAAAAATTGAACGAAGGTGTTGCATATTATGCAAGATAACGAGATACTCATTTTAGAAGAATTAGAAAAGAATTCTGATATAACTCAAAGAGACCTTTCAGAAAAAACAGGGTTATCCTTGGGAATGGTGAATTTACTTTTAAAAAAGTTCATCAAAAAAGGGTTTGTCAAATTAGAAAGGTTAAACAGTAAGAGTTTCAGGTACATATTAACCCCTGAAGGATTCAAAGAAAAGAGCAAAAAGACAATAGAGTACATGAAAATATACTATAGAAGAACATTGCTGATAAAACAAAACATAGAAAGAATAATACAAAGATATGGGAGAAATAGAACTTACGTTCTATTTGGGAAAGATAAAGAAATGAAGGAAATAATAGAAGGGATATTGAAAGAGTTGAGAGTTAAATACATAACAGAAAACGAAGTTGAAAAAATAGAAAGTACAAACGTTGTACTATACTGGAATGTTGAGGATAGAGAGAAGCTTGAAGGTTTGAAGTGCGAGTTTTTGATGGGGGGAATGTGAAATATTATGAATAGTTTAAAAGTTCTCGAGGGTAAGATTTAATAGCCATTGGAAAAAATCACTATTAAGGTTGCTATAGTCTGTGTTAAAAAGGGGAGGTAAAGATGGCTCAAATTCTTTTCTCGGTTATTATCGTTTCTTACAAAAAATTGGACATATTAATAGATTGCTTGGACTCAATATATAAATACAATGATATAGGAGATAAATTAGAAATAATTGTAGTTGACAATAGTCCAGAAGACAATATTTATAATTATATAAAAAACAATTATAAAGATGTAAAAATTTTGAAATCTGAAAATAGGGGTTTTGGAGCTGGTAATAATTTAGGGGCGAAAATTGCAAGAGGAGAGTATCTTCTTTTCCTTAATCCTGATACTATTCTCATTGAACCAATTTTTCAATTTGCTATAAAGAAGTTTGAAGAAAATAATAATTTAGCATTATTTGGTATTAAGCTATTGGATAAAAATTTAAAAAGAAGTGCTTCATTTTCTTTTGTGGATGGGGATAGTTTTTTTCATGAAATGCCTATTAGACTTTTCTTAAAGATGGGCCTCTTTGTGGATGGAAAAATGTTCCTTTCTGGAGCCGATATTTTTATTAGAAAAAAGGTCTTTTTTGATATTGGGATGTTCGATGAAAATATTTTTATGTATATGGAGGAAGCTGATTTAACAAGGAGAATAAAAGCGAGCAATTATAAAACTAAATATTTTAAGGAGAAAAGTTTAATTCATCTTCGTGGAGGAACTGTTACAAGTAAAAGTTCAGCAATTAGAGAAAGGTTAAGAAGCACTAAGTATTATTGCAAAAAATATAACATTGATTTTAACAAAATGGTTTTACATCAAATTAGATACCATAAGTTTAAATATTTTATTTATCGAATATTCAAAAGCGAAAAATGCAAAGAAATAAAGTTTTACTTAGAAATACTAAAAGAATATTATAAAACAAGCAATTAAATTTGCACAGTTTTTCAATTCGATCGGGCTTCTAACTTAAAAAAATTAACTGAACTGTTTTTCTAATCAACAATATATATAAAATTAAAAGTGAAATCTTACCTATCTATATTGAAATAAGGGGGATGTATAAAACAATGAAATCCATAATCCTTGCAGGTGGCAGTGGCACTCGGTTATACCCGATAACAAAGTCAATAAGTAAGCAACTACTCCCTGTGTACGACAAACCAATGATCTACTATCCGCTATCAACCATAATGTTAGCAGGAATAAGGGAGATACTAATAATCTCCAATCCTGAATACATTGGATTGTACAAGCAGCTTCTAAACGATGGAAGTCATTTAGGACTAAAGATAGAATACAAAATCCAAGAAAAACCAAAAGGGATAGCAGAAGCTTTCATTGTTGGAGAAGAGTTCATAGGAAACGACAACGTATGTCTCATACTAGGAGACAACATATTCCACGGACAAGGCTTCTCACAGATGCTACAAAGGGCCGCTTCTTTGAAAGAAGGGGCTGTGATATTTGGATACTACGTAAAAGATCCCAAAAGATATGGTGTAGTAGAGTTCGATGAAAACAACAACGTAGTATCGATAGAAGAAAAACCCGAAAAACCAAAATCACATTACGCTGTACCAGGGTTGTACTTCTACGACAACAACGTAGTAGAGATAGCAAAGAACTTAAAACCTTCTGCAAGGGGAGAGTTAGAAATAACGGATGTAAACAAAGAATACTTAAAAAGAGGACAATTGAAAGTAGAATTATTTGGAAGAGGGTTTGCCTGGTTGGACACAGGAACGTACGACTCACTACTTGAAGCAAGTAACTACGTAGAAACAATACAAAAAAGGCAAGGCTTTTACATATCTTGTATAGAAGAGATAGCCTACAGAAACGGATGGATAAGTAAAGAACAACTCATAAAACTTGCAAAAGAAATGGAAAAGGTAGAGTATGGAAAGTATCTTTTAGAGATAGCAGGTGAAACAAATGGGTAAGTTCAAAAAGATTCAAACAGATATAGAAGGATTGTACTTAGTAGAGCCAACGGTATTCGGTGACGATAGAGGATTCTTCATGGAAACATGGAACAAAAAGGATTTCTTAGAAATAGGACTCGATTTAGAATTCGTACAAGACAACCATTCAAAGAGTAAAAAAGGTGTATTGAGAGGGTTACACTTCCAAAAGAAAAACTCACAGGGGAAATTGGTAAGATGTATAAAAGGAAAAGTATACGATGTGGCGGTTGATTTAAGAAAAAATTCAAAGACGTTTGGAAAGTATTACGGTATAGAACTAACAGAAGAAAACAAACTCATGTTCTACATACCAGAAGGATTCGCACATGGATACTTGGCACTAACAGAAGAAGTAGAATTTCTCTACAAGGCAACTAACTATTACTCACCTGAATATGAAAGTGGAATCATATGGAACGATGAAGATATAAACGTTGAATGGCCTTTAAAAACGTACGGGATAAAAGAAGAAGATTTAATACTATCAGAAAAAGACAAAAAACTACAAACCTTCAGACAGTACATAGGTGAAACTAAATGAAAATACTCATAACGGGTGCAAAAGGGCAGTTAGGCCAAGCGTTCCAAAAAAAGTTTGAACGATTAAACATACAATACATAGCAAAAGGTTCGAAAGAGCTAGATATAACAAAGATAGACCAACTAAGGAACGTTGTACAAAATGAAAAAGAAATAACCCACATAATAAACTGTGCTGCATACAACTATGTTGACAAAGCAGAAGAAGAATGGGAAAAGGCATATCAAATCAATGGACTAGGCGTAAGAAATCTATCGATAATATCAAACGAAATAAACTCAGAGCTAATTCATTACTCAACGGATTACGTTTTTTCAGGCAAAAAAGGTGAGTACACGATATACGACACACCTGATCCAATAAACAAGTACGGTGAAAGTAAAGCACTTGGAGAAAGAGAAGTAACTCAAGCACAAAGGTATTACCTAATAAGAACAAGTTGGGTGTTTGGAGTTGGAAAGGATAACTTTGCAAAAAAGGTAATAAATTGGAGTCAAAACAACAAAGAACTAAAGATAACAACGGATGAAAAAAGTGCACCCACATACACAGAAGACTTAGTAGAAGCAACGCTTGAATTGATAAAACAAAAAGTGTACGGGATATACCACATAACAAACACACCCTGTACAAGGTACGAATGGGCAGAATACATTCTAAAAAAGATAGGATGGCAAGGGACGCTTAAACAAGCAAAAAGAAGTGACTTCAACCTACCTGCAAAAAGACCCGAAAGTTCTGTTCTCAACAACTTCGGATACACAGAGGTAACAGGTAAAACAATGCCCGATTGGAAAGATGCAACCGACAGATTTCTCAAAGAAATGAGGTTGATCGGATGAGTATCTTAGTAACAGGGGTAGCTGGATTCATTGGAAGTAACTTCGTATACTACTACCTAAGAAAACACAAAGACAAAAAGATAATAGGGTTAGACAAACTAACCTATGCAGGGAATTTGGATAACCTATCCAAATTAAATGAAGAAGAAAAAAATAGGTTCACCTTCATAAAAGGTGACATAAACGATATAGAACTGTTGGAAAAGATATACAAAGAAAACGAAATAGAAGGGATAATAAACTTCGCTGCTGAAAGTCATGTAGACAGATCGATACACGATCCACAGATATTTTTAAAAACAAACATACTGGGAACACAAACGTTGTTGCATGTATTCAAAAAATACTATGATGAAAGAAAAAACCAGAAATTCCTACAAGTATCAACCGATGAAGTGTATGGTGCGTTGGGACCAACGGGATACTTCACAGAAAAAACACCCCTTGATCCACACAGTCCATACTCTGCAAGTAAAGCGAGTGCAGATTTGATAGTGAAGGCTTACCACGATACATATGGCTTAAATACGAACATAACAAGGTGCTCAAACAACTATGGACCATACCAATTCCCAGAAAAGCTCATACCGCTGATGATAAACAACGCATTGAACCACAAAGAGTTACCCGTGTATGGGGATGGCAAACAGGTAAGGGATTGGTTGTACGTGGAAGATCATTGCAAAGCGATAGAGCTTGTATTTGAAAGAGGAAGAAGTGGAGAAGTATACAACATAGGTGGACACAACGAAAAGGAAAACATAGAAATAGTAAAAATAATAATAAACTATCTTCAAGAAAAAACAAAAGACGAAAAGATAAACGAAGGATTGATTAAACATGTGAAAGACAGGTTAGGCCATGACAGAAGATACGCAATAGACCCAAGAAAGATAAAAGAAGAGTTAGGCTGGAAACCAGAAACAAAGTTTGAAGAAGGGATAAAAAGAACGATAGATTGGTACCTGGAAAACAAAGAATGGATGTATAAGGTTATAACAGGGGAGTATAAGGAGTTTTATAGGAGGAATTATGGGGGATGATTTTATATTATGATTAAAAAAACTCTAAAAGCTTTATATGGTTCTTATAAATATAAAAATGAAAAAAAATATTTTGATAGGATAATTGATTATATTGATTTCGACGAAGCACAACAAGAAATACCAAAATCCATTAATACAATTACTTTTGTTATTCCTGGAATGTACTCATTCAGCGGCGGCCATACTTCCATTTTAAGGTTAGGAACATATTTGGCAAATTTTGGTTATAACATAAATTATGTAAGTTATACGAATCAAAATGTAGAAGATATGGAGAAATCAGCGAAAATAAATTTGGCAAATTATAAAGGCCGCTTTTTTTCAAAAGATCAGTTGTTTGATCTCAGTAGTGATGTATATGTCGCAACGATGTGGGATTCTTCTTATATTGTAAAAAAATTACCAGGTTATAAAATGTATTTTGTACAAGATTATGAACCATATTTTTATCCATATGGTGAAAAGCACATATTAGCAAAAAAATCCTACGAATTAGGCTTACATATGGTAACATTAGGACCGTGGATTAAGGAAAAGATTAAATCTGAAAAACAAAGTTTAACCAAAATAGATGCTATTGATTTTCCTTATGAAAAAAGTGAATATGGATTTGTTGAACGAAATTTTAATGACTATAAACATAAAAAAGAATTTGATATTGCTGTCTATATA
>NZ_JALY01000225.1:0-6811 GCF_002924615.1 Petrotoga halophila DSM 16923
AGAGTTTCTAAAGACAGTATCTCAGAAAATGAAGGAGGTAGATTAAAAAAAATAAATGTCTAATAAAAAAGTATTAATGCTCATGAGTGGTGGGGTAGATAGTTCTGTCGCTGCCTATCTTTTGAAAGAACAAAATTATCAAGTTATAGGACTTCATTTCAAAACGGTGAGCGATGTTATTTTTTCATTGATCCCTGAAAAAAAGAAGGTTTGTTGTAGCCCTTCAGATACACAAGATGCGTTAAAAATTGCAAATAAGTTAGATCTTGATGATTTTCAGATCGTTGATATAAAAAAGGAATTTAAAGAAAATATAATCAATTATTTTATCAATACCTACAAAGAAGGTAAAACACCTAATCCTTGCATGTTATGCAACAGGTTTTTTAAGTTTGGAAAGGCTTTAGAGATTGCTAATAGCTATGGTGCAGATTATGTTTCCAGTGGTCACTATTTAATAAAAGAGTATTCAAAAAAGTACTGTACCTATGTTATCAAAAAAGGCGTTGATCAATACAAAGATCAGTCATATTTTCTATCTTATATAGATAAAAATACTCTTCCCAACTTGTACTTTCCATTGGGGAATATGTATAAAGTTGAAATAAGAGATATTGCCAAAAAAATAGGGTTAAGCGTGGCAAATAAACCTGACAGTCAAGAGTTGTGTTTTATTCCCGATAACGATTATAGAAGGTTTCTAAAAGAAAATGGAGTTACTTCAGAAGAAGGAAAAGTTTTCGATTTAGATGGAAATGAAATAGGAACACATACAGGTTACATGAATTACACTATTGGCCAACGTTCCGGGATAAGGTACTATAAAAACGTAAACATTAAATTACATGTATATAAAATACTCCCTCAAAAGAATATTCTCATTGTTGTTCCTACTGAAAAAATGTACTCTAAAGAACTTATTGTGAAAAACGTTAACTTTTTTGTGGATTTCGATGAAATAGAAGGATTTTGTAGAGTTCGTAAAAAAAGTGAAGAAAAGCCCGCGATTGTTAAAAAGTTTTCTGACAATACTTTAAAAGTAAGTTTTAAAGAACCTATATTTGCTGTTACACCTGGTCAATTTGCAACAATTTATGATGAAAGCGGTGTTGTTTTAGCTTCTGGTATAATCAATATTAATTGAAATGGGGGAAATTTGATGATGGGAATTAGGGACGCAGCATATCCAGGGAGTTTCGATCCAATAACCTTTGGACATGTGAATATCGTCAAAAGAGCTAGTGAAAGGTTTGACAATCTTTATGTTGTTGTTGTGAATAATCCAAACAAAAAGTATCTTTTTTCTCTCCATGAAAGGGTTGAAATGGTAAAAAAGGATTTAGATGGTATAAAAAATGTTGTTGTCGAATCTTTTGACGGTTTGTTGGTCAACTATCTAAAAGAAAAAAAAATTTATAATTTAATAAGAGGTTTGAGAGCGGTCAGTGATTATGAGTATGAACTGCAAATGGCAAACGCTAATCATATGCTTTTTCGGGAGTTAGAGATTTTCTTTCTCATGGCTGATACTGATTTTTCTTACATTTCTTCGTCTATGATCAAAGAAATCGCATCTTACAATGGAGATGTTAGTAAATGGGTTTCTAAATTCGTCGAATCAAAATTACAAGAAAAACTATTAAAAAAATAGTAATAAAACAATAATTTTCTTATTTTAATATTCAATTAATTGTGTTAAAATACAGTGGTTTTATCGATCGTTATGGGTGGGGAGTGGGGCGAAGGTGGCGCTAACATAAGGTTTTATTTTTTTAAAATCAGTAATAATAAGTATTAGGAGGTATTTTAAATGGATGTATCAATTGAAAAGATAAAGAATCTTAGAACTTCAACGGGAGCGGGAATGTTGGATTGTAAAAATGCTTTAGAAGAGGCCAACGGGGATGTAGATAAGGCCGTTGAAATATTAAGAAAGAAAGGTGCTATAAAAGCTGCCAAAAAAGCTGGAAGAGTAACCAACGAAGGTATTGTGTATTCTTATATTCATCATAACGAAAAAATTGGTGTTTTGCTATTATTAGGATGTGAAACCGATTTTGTTGCGAGAACTGACGATTTTCACGATTTAGCCAAGCAAATTTCTCTTCAAATTGCTTCGATGAATCCAAAATGGATCTCAAAGGAAGATGTTCCTCAAGAAGTTGTCGCTAAAGAAAAAGAAATTTACCTAGAAGAGTTAAAAGATTCCAACAAGCCAGAAAATATTAAAGAAAAAATTGTAGAAAACAAATTAGAAAAATTCTATACTGAAAATTGTCTTCTTGAACAAGAATATGTATTTGGTGAAGGAGAAAGTATCAAAGATATCATTAATTCTGTGATAGCTAAAGTAGGAGAAAATATAACGGTAGATAAATTTGCTAGATTCGCAGTTGGTGAATAACAAAAAGGTGGAGTATTCCGCCTTTTTTACTTTATTTACGAATTTGAAACTTTTTCTATCATCAATAAGACTGCATTGGCATTTCTAAAAGGAGGCAATATGTACAAAAGAGTGTTACTAAAATTAAGTGGAGAAGCTTTTAGTGGTGAAGGGGGAAAAGGATTTTCTGAGGAAATGTTAACATATTTAGTAAAAGAAATAAAGAAAATCCATAATTTAAATATTAAGTTGGGGATCGTCATAGGAGCTGGCAACATTTTTAGGGGAAAAGAGTTAAAAGATTTCCGAATTCAAATGGCCGATCAATTAGGGATGTTGGGGACCGTTATGAATTCACTCTATCTTAAAAATGTTTTCGAAAAGAATGGTATAAAAAGTATCGTAGTTTCCCCAATTGTTAATTTACCTTCTGTAATTCCTCTTAAATATGATTTTATTGAACAGTATTTTGAAGCTGGGTATATTGTCTTATTTGGTGGCGGAACTTCCAACCCTTTGTTCACTACGGATACTGCTGCCGCATTGAGAGCGATAGAAATGAGTGCAGATATACTTGTTAAAGCCACCAAGGTGGATGGAATATACGATAAAGACCCAAAATTATTCGAAGATGCCAAAAAATATGATAACATAACTTATGAACAAGCAATTAAAGAGCAAATAAAAGTAATGGATACAGAGGCTTTTTCAATATGTGAAAAAAATAATCTTTCCATTTCGATTATCAATTTTTTTAAAGAAGGGAACTTGCTTAAAGCCGTCGAAGGAGAGAATATAGGTACGAAAGTCAGCCATTAAAAAAATATTCCTTAAATTCAAATTCTATTCAATAGTTTAAAAAATATAAATTTCTGGAGGTGTTTCTTAGATGGAAAAGTTTTATGATGAAATAGTATCAGTAAAAGCGAGAGAGGTATTAGATTCAAGGGGAAATCCAACCGTTGAAGCGGAGGTTAATTTATCTACTGGCGCAACTGGTTCAGCTATTGTTCCTTCAGGTGCTTCGACAGGTAAATTTGAAGCTTTAGAATTAAGAGACGGCAATAAAGATTATTACATGGGAAAAGGTGTAACTAAAGCGGTGAACAACGTAAACAACATTATTGAGCAAGAGATCGTTGGTTTGAACGCGTTTGATCAAGTTAACGTTGATAGAGTGATGTTGGACTTAGATGGAACAGAAAACAAAGAAAATCTTGGCGCTAATGCAATATTAGCTGTTTCTATGGCGGTGGCCAGAGCTGCAGCGAATTCCTTAGGACTCCCTCTCTATAAGTATTTAGGTGGAGTGAATGCCAAAGTTTTACCCGTACCAATGATGAATATAGTAAATGGTGGACAACACGCTGATAATAATTTAGATATTCAAGAGTTCATGATTATGCCCGCTGGATTTAATACATTTAAAGACGCTTTGAGGGCAGGAGCTGAAGTCTTCCATAATTTAAAAAATATTTTGAAAAAAGAAGGGCACATAACTTCTGTTGGAGATGAAGGTGGTTTTGCTCCAAATTTAAATTCGAATGAAGAAGCTATAAAATATATTATTAGAGCCATACAAGCCGCTGGTTATGAACCTGGTAAACAAATTTTTATCGCTATGGATGCGGCTGCTTCCGAGTTTTACAATGAAGAGACTAAGAAATACTCTGTTGATGGAAAAGAAATGAGTGCCTCTGAATTAGCAGATTATTATATATCATTAATTGATAAATATCCTATCAAATCATTAGAAGATCCTTTCGATCAAGAGGACTGGGAAGGTTACTCTGGATTCACTGCAAAGGTGGGAGACAGGGTACAAATAGTTGGTGATGACTTATACGTTACTAATGTTAAAAGATTGCAAAAAGGTATAGATTTAAAAGCTACAAACTCGATTTTGATCAAATTGAATCAAATAGGGAGTGTAACAGAGACTCTTGATGCCATTGAATTAGCCTACAAAAACAATATGACCGCCGTCGTATCTCATCGTTCAGGAGAAACAGAAGATACCTTCATCGCCGATTTGGTAGTAGCTGTAAATGCTGGTTTCATTAAGACAGGATCACTCTCGAGAACAGACAGGATAGCAAAATATAATCAATTGTTGAGAATCGAAGAAGAACTTGGTTCAACTGCACAATATAGAGGCTTGAATGCCTTTTATTCAATTAAAAAGTAGTGTATATTTAAATTAAAATAATTCATTAAAAAACCGGTGAACAAAGAAATCACCGGTTTTTTATATATATAATTTTTATAATACTTGAACGAAATTATTTTTATCATACAAAATCAATTCTTTTTACCTGATAATCTTTCTCCTCCAATTTTTTTATGAGATACTGCTTTTTTAATTTAAAATACTCAGAATTATTCTCCAATTCGAAACTTATATAAATTTCCTTCTCAAAACTTTGTATATGTGCATCTACAACCCCAAAATTATTAGTCAACAGGATTAAATTTAACTTTTGGTTCATTGTCTTATTCTGATAACTTTTTGAATTATTTTGATATTCTCTATCAATGGTAAAAAATATGGGCATCCCAAAGATCGAAAAAAACATCAGTGGTGTTTTTGTTTCTAAGCTTAGATTTTTAATAGTTAAGTAAGAACTTAATGTTTTATCCACTATATTATTTTTTTTGATAATTTGGGATTCATTTTTATTAAGCATGATATTCTTATCTTTCTCTTGCAAGGTTAATAATTCTTTCATTAGCCTTATCTCGTTCTTAGAGAAAAAATTCGGATTATCCCTTTTAGAAATATATGCTCTTATCATATCTAAGATTTTATTGGCAGAATGAGAGGGAGATAAGACGGAGTTTAAGTTATCTTTAAAGGATTTTAGAAGTGCAGCTACTATCTTCTCAGTTAGTTTTTTAAAGGAAGTTATCTCGCGGGTTTCCAAATTATCAAATTTTAAGTTTTTCAATTGTCCGTTTAGGGTTCGAGAAAATTCCGAGAGCCATATTGATGCTTTCATATTTTGTGATTCTGTGATGTTAGGAGTTTTAAGATTAATAGCATCGATATTTTTAAAGTTTGGAAATTTCAAACTTAATTTAAAGCCATCTTTTGATAACTCACCCAAATATTTCATATTAATTGGAGCATCTATATAATTTGTTTTTTCTTGTGATTTTAAAAAATTTAAATTTACCCTAATACCTGTTTTAAAATGTTGATTGCTTTGATTTTCTAGTAGGAAAAGAAAATTTTTAACACCAATTATAATTATTTTGTCCTTCGAATAAAGGACTGTTCCTACCATTTTATTAATATTATTTTTCCTTGCATAATCGGATAAAAAGGAATTATTTTGAGAAAGAATTAAACTCAACAATTTGTCATACATTTTAATTACCTACTCTTCAGATTCATCAAATAGACCCAATTCCAGTGATTTTTTTAGTGATTTATAACGTTTAATTTTGGAAGTAACCAATTTCTCTGAAGTAAGCAATTTTTCTTTCATCATTATGTATCTAACTTTATTGGGTGCAGTGAAGTACCAATTGTTAAAAGAAGAAGAATATTCAGGTACGTTTACTTTGTATTTTGTTCCAATTACTGCCCTTGATTCTATTTTTTCTATTGCCTTAATTTTTTTAAAATAAGTAATGGCATTTTGTGTTCTTCCAATACTTATATTCAAATTTGAAGCTATTTCACGCACACTGGTATGTGTGACTGTATGATCGTATCCAAGGCCGTAACTCATGTTGTACAAGTATAAATATACCTTTGCAAAAGACGATGGGGTTAGTTGCAAAATATACATAAGTACCTTTTCTGGTATCTGTATGAATGGTCTGACGGGTCGATATTCAAACAAATTTACGTTAGTATCTTTTTCACCTTTTGTTCTGGACATTATCTTTTCCCTCCCATTCTTCTTTACTAATTACCTCTCCATTTTCTAATGTGTACTCTTTTAATTTATAATTTCTATCAAATGTGGCAGAAAGGTGTATTCTGTTAAAACATTTTGAACCAATATATTCTTTATTTATCTTGTACTCCCCAGTATCGTAATCTGTAATAAAATCGTAGCCTTTTCTGAGATAACTCCTAAATTTCTCTCCGCATTTTGAACATTTGAAATATATAACAAATGCATTTTTTTCATCGTAAAAAACTTGTTTCTCAGTAGTTTTAGAAGTATTTGACTTATTCCTTTTAAAGAAGTTAAACATTACAAATTGCCTCCTTTTTGATCACCATCCAACTTTAGTTAACTCATCAAAGTTGAACAACTTAATTTTTTAAAGACTATATAATTAATTATTTTTCGTTATTGAAATTATATCATAATCTATACGTTTAGTTAAATATATCAGATTATGCACTTACTAAACGAAAAGTGTACCAAAAATAAGAGTCGGCTAAACGAAAAGTGTACCACCCTATCA
>NZ_JALY01000180.1:0-15081 GCF_002924615.1 Petrotoga halophila DSM 16923
CTTGGTCTACTGGGGCAGGAGGTTTTCCATATAAACCTTTCAAATAATTTTTTACTTCGTTGGTTATCATCGAATATCTTTTACCTGTTAATACGTTTAAAACTGCTTGGACTCCAACGATTTGACTAGTAGGAGTTACCAAAGGAGGATATCCCAAATCCTTTCGAACCCTTGGCACTTCTTGTAGAACTTTGTTTAATTTATCTTCAGCCTTTTGGGATTTTAATTGAGAAACTAAATTAGAAAGCATACCTCCAGGGATTTGAGCATTTAATATTCTGGCATCTATTGATTGCATCTTGACATCGTACTCCTTGTATTTTGATCTTACCTTCCAAAAATGTTCAACCAATTTCATTATTGTTTTTGTATTTAAATCCAGGTCGTATGTGTAGACAAAAGGCTCGAGCGCAGGTTCTGAGGTGCCATTAGCAAATGGGCTCAAGGCTAAATCTATAATGTCTGCCCCAGCTTCTACACCGGCAAAGTAAGCCATAGAGGCAAGACCTGTGGTTGCGTGAGAGTGAATGTTGACAAAGATGTTGAATTTCTCCTTGATTTCTTTTACCAAATCATAAGCATCCTTTGGCTTTAACAACCCTGCCATATCTTTTATAACGATTGAATCGACGCCTCTTTCCACCAATTCTTTTGTATAATTTAAATAATACTGTAGATTATGAACAGGACTAACGGTATAAGATATAGCGCCTTGAACGTGAATATTTCTTTTTTTTGCAACCTCTATGGATTTTTCCAAGTTACGAATATCGTTTAGAGCATCAAAAACCCTTATGATGTCCATATTGTAATCGGCTACTTTGTTTACAAATAATTCTACCACGTCGTCCGCATAATTTCTGTATCCAACTAAATTTTGCCCTCTTAGAAGCATTTGGATTTTGGTATTTTTTAATTTCTCTCTAATGGTTTGTAGCCTTTTCCATGGATCTTCGTTGAGGTATCTTATACATGAATCGTAAGTAGCCCCACCCCATACTTCCATAGAATAAAATCCAACCTGATCGAAGTCTATCAATTGATCTTCAAAATCTTCCATTTTCAATCTCGTTGCGATTAAAGATTGTTGACCATCTCTTAAGGTTGTATCGACTATATATGGTTTTTTATTCATCTTTTTCAACTCCTTTTGTAAAAATTTCTTTTGAAAATCTTTAAAATTGGAAGCCCTATAATATACGTTGCAATAGCTTCTCCAACTCCTACCCAAAGTACGGAAAAGAAATATGGTACTCCATACAATGGGGCGATATAAGCGGATACTCCAAAGGCGTTAATTAATATGGGAGGAAGAGGAGCTAAATACTCGTTTGGCATTTTCCAAGTTATAATTCCCGCTATCAAGGTTAATAGACTTCCAAACCAGATATCCCAAGCGCCCAAACCTCCTATTATATTAGCCAACAGAGCACCTACGTAGATACCGGGAATGAATGCAGGATCGAGAAAAGTCAGAACCACAAAAGCTTCAGCGATTCGAACCTGTATAGGGCCGAAACTGATAGGTTGAAAGATTATACAAAGAACTACATATAATGCCGCGATTAAAGAGGCTCTAACGATTCTTATTGAACTCATATTCCCTCCAAAATGAAAAATCTGGTAAAGCATTTCAACTTTACCAGATTATCTTTAACTTAAAGTTTTTATTGATTTAAAAGTTGGTCTATGTTTTCGAGTATTTGCTGCCTTTGATTTACACTCTCTTCATCAAGGCTTTCTGTGTTTAATGAATTTAATATACCTTTTATTGTTTCCAAATCTTGCCTTACCGATTCAATGTCTCCAGTTGAATTATAATAATCTAAAATGTAGGAATAAAGTGTTGCATAATAGTCAAAAGCTACATTTGGATCATCAGGTTTTGTTTGGTATAGTTTTCCTATAACCTCTATAGCATCTGGATTCATTTCTCTTAAGGTTACAAGAGAATTTTCCAGGGCTTCATTCATTTGTTCTATATCGTTTGTTAATTCATCGTATTTGTTCTGAATTTCTGGCCCTGTGAATAGCCCATAAGTCCCTTGTAAATAGGCCAATTCCCTTAAGGCACTTTCTTTTTGAGAGGCTTCATTACGTAGATCTGTTGACTCGGCGGTGTCCATAAATTGAGTATAATGTTCAATTTGACTATTTATTTCATCGTTGCTGTATTCTAGAAACTCGGGGTACGATTGAGCTATATTCAAATAACTTTCAAGATCATTTTTTTGAGATATTTTCATAGGTAGTAAATTTTCAACGATGAAAATATAAGAGACATACCACTCCTCAGGTAACCCATTACCACTCAATATATCATCACGATACTTTTTTTCAACGTTTGCTAAGTCATCGAAAGATTGAGCTTTATAAATATCATATGCTATAGCCAAGGGTTCGTATGAAATTACAAAATCATAATTAGACATATATGGATCGTACCAATTAGTAATCTGGTAATCCACGAAGCTGGTAGTTAATTGATTTCTTATATCGTTGTCCAGTAATAATTCGTCCGGGGTTTCATATATCTTTTTGTCTTCGACTCGCACTATCTGGTACCCTAAGGGGGAACTTATTGGACCGATTATTTCTCCGGGAGTTGAAGAGAGTGAAGCTTCAAATATATTTTTAGAAATATCTCCACGTTTGACCCATCCTACCAAGCCGCCAACTGATGCAGTTTCGGTGTCCACAGAGTTTTCTGAAGCTGCTTCAGTGAAAGAGATATTATTTTGCAATATCTCAGATTTAATGTTATTGGCTGTAATTTCATCTGAAGTTACAACTCTGCTGATTTTAATTGTATCATATTGGTCTTTTAAATCTTCAAAATTATTAGAAACATAGGTTGATAGCTCTTCTTCAGAAAAATTGGAGAAATATTTTCTTAATTCGCTGATTACCTCATTTCCATACACAAGACTGTTAACGAATCCACGAATATATTCTTCCTTTTCAAAAAACATTAAGAAAATTTGTTTTGTGCTTTCACTCCCCAGGTATTGATTGTACATCTGATCTGTTTCTTGGGTAATCTTCGTTGCATCCAACGTTATTCCATTATCGTTTAAAAACTTTTCCATGGCTTTGTATTCCATTAAAACGTCTGTTATGCTTATTAGATCTATTGGTTTGTTAAAATACTGGTCGTATTGGGGATTTTGACTCAACATATTCAACACTGTATTATGATACTCCCCCATCAATTGATCTAATTCCAAAAAATAAGATTCGTATATTTGCTGCCCGTCCTGAGAAGTTAAATATGCTACCGTTTCTGAGAATATTGATACGGATAGAACCATTAGAACACCGAGTACTACTAAAAGTTTTTTCATTTTGGACCTCCTCTGATTTGATAATTTTACAGTGACTTCAAAAACTCTAAAACCTGTTTTAGCGCCCCTTCGCCCCGCTGCCCACCCATAAGGAAAATGGATAGTAAGGCTTCGCAGCCCGCCCATAAGGAAAGGGAGTTTTTTGCCCTTTGCCCCACTCCTCAGCCATAAGGAGCAGTCCTTAACCGCTGATAAAACGTAATACTTTCATGATATCTATTAATAATTAAAAGAACCTTAAAAACTGTGGCAGAAAATTTGACTGATTCCTTTTAAATGTGGTATAATCGAATGAAAATCATATAACATTCTAGTTAAATGAGGATTAAGCTACAGGAGGGGGGAAATGTATTGATTTCTTTAAAAGAGAAATTGATTATGAAAACTCTATACCACAAGTTCAATAATCAACTTCCTCAGTTAGAAACTGAAATTAGCTACAAAAGGGGAAACAGGTATCTATTTTTTGTTTTTTACACCTTACAAGCTACTAGTGACAAGTTAGTATCTTACGATCTCATAAAAAATGGAAATGAGTTTATTTTTACATTCGAGGTTGGAAAGGACAAGCATCACCTAAAATTAGAGACTAAGGAAAATTATAAATCTTATTATTTCGTATCTATAAACGACGATTTGGATGTTAATGAATTTGTTCAAATAGAACCTAAATTAATCAATGAATGATTCTTTCCATTTCTATCTGTTTTATGAATATAGAATAATTATTGTCAGTCAAGGCTTTGTACAATGGATCATCTTCTGGAACTGAGACTAAGACGATTCTATCTTTTATTCTTAAAAGTTTGGATGTAATATCTTCAATTATTGCATCAAAGGCGTAACCTTCTTCAATAGGGGAGGCATCGACTATATAACAATTATCTTTGTTGAATCCCCATACAACGTAGCCGCATTTCTTATTTTTGTCGTATATGATTTCATAGTTGTATCTGTTTTCGCTAATTTTTATGGTTATAGGTTCTCTTTGCCAATTTGGTTTTCTTTTAAATCTAAATTTTGCGTCAGTAGCCATTTCATAGATTACATCTGAAGTAGTTTGTTCGTATTTGAAATGAGTATTCGTTGGTTTATCTTTTTCTTTTAAGAAAGAAGCCAGCTCTCTTGTTGCTCTAAAACCATGTTTATTATAAAATCTTATAGACCTTTCATCACTTTGGGCAACTTCTAAAATTATTTTCTTTATCTCTTTCCATTTTAATGTTTCAATTGTACGAAAGATGATTTCAGAAGCCAATCCTTTTCCTCTAAATTCTTCTTTTACTCCAATTGAGTCAATTCTTCCAACATCTTTTCTTATTGATATAATACTGAATCCCACAGGTATATCATCAGAAAAAGCTATAAAAGAATCTTCCATGGAGATAGAGTTTTCTTTCACATCTTTTTCAAAACTTTCTAAATTCCAATTCACTGGGAAAACATAGTCTTTAAATACCTCATTCACAAGCTCGATAACAACACTCGCTGGAACATTTTTCAATGATTCGTAAGTAATCATCGTTCCTCCCACCTTTCTCTTTTCAAGTCAAACCATACGATCCCAATCTTCTGAAACCTCAGAATTAAAATCTTTACCATCTATAATTTTAACATAAAAACTGAAAAATATGAAAAAACCACCCTTTAGGGTGGCTTATTCGATAATTTCTTTCATAATATCGGCAAGTTCCACGAAATCTTCTGTTAATGAGGCACCTCCAACCAAACCGCCGTCTATATCTGGTTTACCAAAGAGGCCCAAATAATTGTTTGGTTTTATGCTTCCACCATAAAGTATTGTGGTTTTTTTAGCAAATTCTTCATTGAAGATATCTTTCAAAAGGTCTCTAATAAACTTATGAACTTCTTGGGCTTGGTTGGGTGTGGCTACTTTTCCTGTTCCAATTGCCCATACGGGTTCGTAGGCGATTATGATTGTTTTTGCTTCTTCTTCAGTTAAACCATAAAAGGCTTCTTTAATCTGTCTTTCTACAACATTGAACGTTAAACCCTTTTCACGCTCTTCTAACTGTTCACCAACACACAATATGGGTGTTAACCCTGATGATATTACCTTTTTAAGTTTTTTGTTTATGAGTTCATCGCTTTCTTGAAAGATGTGCCTTCTTTCAGAATGACCAAGAATTACATATTCCACTCCTATATCCTTTAGAATATTTACAGAGATCTCGCCTGTGTAAGCACCCTTATCTTCATAATAAACATTTTGGGCACCTACTTTTATGTTTGAACTACTTGTGATATCTCTAACCTTTTCAAGAGCTGTGAAAGGGGGACAAACAATAACTTCAAACTTATCCTCAGTTTTTATCTGTCCTACAAGTTTTGAGACAAATTCAACTGCCTCTGTATTTGTTTTGTTCATCTTCCAATTGCCAGCGAGAATAAATTTTCTTTCATTCAGATTTTTTTTTTCGTTTATTGAAGAGATCCCCGGTAATTCTTTACCTTCTAAAAACTCTAAAGAGGCTCCTCCGCCAGTTGAAACGTGTGAAAATTCGTCTGCCAAACCGAATTTTTCAGCGGCAGCTGCAGAATCTCCTCCACCTATAATACTTATGCAACCTTTTTTAGTTACTTCTGCGATTGCTTTTGCTACTTCTTCAGTACCAAAAGCAAAATCATCTATTTCAAAAACTCCCATAGGGCCGTTCCAAACGATTGTTTTAGCATCGGAAATTTTCTCTTTAAATAAAGAAACGCTTTCAGGTCCTATATCTAAGCCCATCCAACCTTCGGGAATTCCATCATCTATTTTTACAGTTTTCTTCTCAACACCTGCTTCTATTTTTTGGGCGATAACGGTATCAACAGGTAAAACAATCTCAACGCCTTTTGCTTTCGCATTTTCTAATATGTCTTTTGCAACATTGAGTTTATCTTCTTCCACCAACGAAGAACCAACATTTTTACCTAAGGCTTTTAAGAAAGTAAACATCATAGCACCGCCGATTAATATCTTATCAGCTTTATTTAATAGATTATTTATGACTCCTATTTTGTCGGATACTTTAGCACCACCCAGAATTACTACATACGGTTTTTCTGGGTTTTCAACGGCCTTTTGCAAAAATTCGATCTCTTTTTCCATCAAAAATCCGGCAACACTTGGTATATAGTTTGCTATACCAACATTGGAAGCGTGTGCTCTATGAGCCGTTCCAAATGCATCATTAACATGAAGATCCGCTAAAGACGCCCAATATTTTGCCAGTTCAGGATCGTTTTTTGTTTCACCTTTTTCAAATCTTGTATTTTCAATTAGTAACACTTCACCATCTTTTAATTCTGAGACGGCTTTTTCAACTTTGGGTCCCCTGGTTTCATCTACAAAATCAACTTTATTATTTAATAACTCACCTAATCTATCGGCTACTGGTTTTAAAGAAAATTGAGGATTCTTTTCACCTTTGGGACGTCCTAAATGAGATAGTAATATTACTTTTGCTCCTTTGTCCAAAGTATATTGAATTGTGTCCAAAGCGGCTTTAATTCGAGTTTCATCGGTTATCTTTCCATCTTTTATAGGAACGTTAAAATCAACTCTCATTATGACTTTTTTGCCTTTCAAATCAACGTCTTTTATAGTTAATTTTTCCATATTGACACCCCCTATATTCACATTTATTTTAAAGAAAAAGGGGATTAAATCCCCTCTTTTTGATTTGAAATTACAACATCTTAGCTAATTTTTCAGCCAATGTGACAACGGTTGTTGAGTATCCATTTTCGTTGTCGTACCATGCACAGACTTTAACAAAAGTGCCATCGATTACATTTGTTAATGTAGCATCGAATATTCCTGCCACAGTTGAACCGACAATATCAGAAGAAACAATTGGTTCTTCATTGTATCCAAAGAGACCTTTCAATTCGTTTTCAACAGCGTCTTTCATCATTTTGTTTACTTCTTCAACGGTTGTTGATTTTTCTACTTCTACAGTTAAATCACTAATAGATCCATCTGGGGTTGGAACTCTCAAAGCCATTCCATCTAATTTACCTTTTAGTTCTGGAATTACTAATCCAACGGCTTTCGCAGCCCCGGTTGTTGTTGGGATGATATTAACAGATGCTGCCCTTGCTCTTCTTAAATCACTATGAGGTAAATCTAGAACTCTTTGATCGTTTGTGAATGAATGAACGGTTGTTAACAGACCTCTTTTAATTTTTAATTTGTCGTTTAGCACCTTTATAACCGGTGCAATTGAGTTGGTTGTACAAGATGCATTTGAAATAACTTCCATCTGCGGAGTGAGGATATCGTCATTTACTCCCATAACTACCGTTGCATCTACTTCGCCTTTTGCTGGGGCGGTGATTATAACTTTTTTAGCACCGGCTTTTAGGTGCGCAGAAGCCTTTTCTTTGTTCCTAAATACACCTGTAGATTCAATAACAATTGAGACACCTAGATCAGTCCAGGGAAGGTTAGCGGGATCTTTTTCTGCGAAAACTTTGATCTCTTTCCCATTAACCTTTAAACCATTATCAACTACCTCTACCGTTCCATTGAATTTTCCGTGAACGGAGTCATACTTTAAAAGTGTCCCTAAGGTTTTTGAATCTGTGAGATCGTTTATTGCCACTACCTCAAAGTTTGGGTTTTCAACTAACTGCCTAAAAACTAGTCTACCTATTCTTCCAAAACCGTTTATCCCTATTTTAACTGCCACTTATACGACACCTCCTGATAAATTTTTTATCCTGTCTTCTTTAGAAATTCTAAAATTTGTTTTCGCGCCCCTTTGCCCCGCTGCCCGCCCTAATTTTATTTCTGAAGTATTTAGTATATTTGTTATTTTTTTCTCTTACTTTTATTATACTTATAAAATTATGCTTTTTTGAAAAGAAAAAGTTAATTTTTTCAATCCCCAAAGTTAGGAAGGGTTCCTAAAAACTTTTGTGAAATCTCGTTGGTCTTTTCTTCTTTAAGTTTATTAGCCTTTTCTATCGCTTCGTTTGAAGCGGCGATGATAAGATCTTTTAGGGTGTCTATATCTTCATCTTCAACTTCTTCAGATATAACTATATCTTTTATTCTCATATCGCATGTGGCCACAACTTTTACTACACCACCGCCTGCGGTGGCTTCTACTTCAACGTTGGATAACTCTTCATCCAGTCTATCTAATTCTTCCTGCATTTCAGCTTGGGCCCTTTGGGCTTCTTGAAGCATTTTGTTCATATTGTTTTTGCTACCAGATTTTTTTGAAAGGGATCTTCCACCTAAACTTTTCATTTTTTTGGCCATAAATATTCCTCCTAACGGTTAGCTGATAATTGCAACACTATTCTTCCCATAATATTCTATCACATTATTTATAAAATCGGGATTGTGTTTTTTTGATAAGATAAAAAGAATCCTTCGTTGTACATTTGGTACTTCAACCCAACCGTCTGTGAATATGATGATGCCTTCTGGTCTTAAATTTTCCTCGACGTAATCGACTGCGGGTTGCATGTCAGTTGAACCTTTACCTTTCAAAACTAGTTCTTTCCAGCTTCCTTTGTGATAGGTCATGATATTTTGGATATGACTGTCTGCTTGAATTAGAGTGACTTTTCCACCGAGAGTTTTTGAAATATTTTCTATTTCACTGAAAAATGCGTTGTATTCTTCTTCTATAATGGAACCACTAGTATCGATTATTATTGCAATGTTTGGTCCCATTTTTGATCTCCAACCAGGTTGATCCTCATATCTTCTATTTGGTCTCATTAGGGTCCTGTATTTTTCAACGACTATAGAACTGCCAAAAAATCTTCTTAACATCGTTTCCCAGTTAAAGAAAGGTTTTGTTACCATAAGAGAAACTGCTAATTCAATGCCATCGGGAAGATTGTCTTTGCTTTTATCGTAGGCTTTTGTAACAAACTCACTTACGATATCAAAAGCCATTTCTTCTGGAATATCTGATGAAAAGTCGTGTGAGTCGAGATTGTTCTCTCTTTTTTCTAGTATTTCTTCTATATCGAGCATCTTGTTTTTTTCTAATAAATCCATTGCGTATCTGTAGTATTCTTCTGCCGTTTTATTTAAAAGGTTCATAGGAGCGGTAACAAAAAAGAATTCGTTGTCTGGAGCATGTCCTTCGGCTACCATTACATCTAAAGGTTCTGCAAATACATCTAATTCTCTGATATATTGGTTTACCGCTGCATCCATTGCTAAATCCCAAATACCTCTTTCCCTTTTATTTTTAGGTTTTATGAATATATGCCCAAATATTATGTGGTAAATTTCATGTTTTAAAATTCCTTTGGTTAATATTAAACCAATATTTTTTAAACGGTTTGGATTGTACAACAATCTAAATTTCCCTTGAGGTGTTATTGAAACCTTTATAGTTCTTACAGAAGTGGTTGGCATGGAATCAAAATTCATCCTCAAGTAAGAAAAAAATAAGCTTTCTTTCTCTAGTTCAATCCAAGCGTTTTGAAGTATATCATTCATTTCAAATTCCTTCCATCCAAGTGGAATCTCCTAGTTTAATGGCAATTTCTTCCAAAAGTTTATCATAAAAAGCCTTTTTTAATCCTTTATTTTTTTCAACCATTTCGTTTAAAAATCTTAATACAGAGAACAATGCATCCTTAGGTATGAACACACTTATGTTCTTTACATTTTCTGCGATTGTTTTTTGATCTCCATTAGATAATAATTGTTCTATCTCTTCCTCTTTTAATGATTCAAAATAATTATTTATTCTTAAAATAAGACTTACCTTTTCTTCGTTGGTCAATTTCTTAATTCTTTCAAGATTTTTGCCTTCTATTAGTAAATCTTTTGGGTTAGGTAATTCAACTTTATTTTCCAAATGAGACAAAAATGCTCTTGCTGCTTCCGATCCAACTATTGAGGCAGCAATGACGTACCCATATTTTTTCATATCATTTTCAGATAAATTAGACAAAACGTTGGATAATTTATACCAGCTTCTTGGACTGGGCCTTAAATTGAGTCTCATTGCTACTATATTATCAGAAGAGAGGTATTCAGGGTATTCTTTGATAAAAGAAATGACCTCACCTTTTACTTGCTCTTGATTAGACCAGTTTACCCAATCGTCAAGATCAGGGGACAATTCTAAATGAAAGAATCTTGACATGAAAGCAGGATCGGTTATCAAATCTACTTGATCATACTCTTCGTCAGGAGGATTGGCGGCTCCCATGATCCATGCTCCAGCCGGTAATATGTGGTTATGTATTCTCCGGTCTATCAATAATTGCATGATGGCATTTCTTATCGATCTGTGTGCCCTGTTTATTTCGTCGATCATTATTATTACTTCATCTTTATTCGGCCACCAGTCAGGTTTTAAAAAGACGGTTTTTTCCGAGTCTCTAGAAGGGAGTCCAATTAGATCTCCAGGTTCCATTTGAGATATGATCAATATGATCAATTCTCTTCCCGTCTCTTCTGCTATCTCCTTAGCTATATCCGTTTTACCTACACCAAAATGACCCCATAAGAGAGGTATTTCTCCAGAAGCCATTATTTTTTTTGATAGGTATTTTACCGTTGATGGTTTCAATTGATGTATTCTCCTTTCGTTGATGCTTTATTCTTTTTAGAAATTCTAAAGTTTGTTATATATAGCGCCCCTTCACCACGCTCCCCACCCCTTTTTAGAATCAAGGTTTTTCTTTTTGAGGTATTGCGTATGATGAATCAGTTTTTATAATTAAGGGATAAACTTGATTATTTGAATCTTTTACTTGCCCCGTACCTAAAATTTCCCCTGCAGGTAATATTTCAAAAGAATAGATTAATTCTTGATCGTTAGTACCGTAAATTTTCTGTTCAATTAATACCCCGTTGGGATTTATAATTCTTAAAAACAGATCATAATCCGGCCAATTATCAATACAAACTCCCAACAAGTAAATTTGTTCGTTATAAACTTTTACTTTTTCAACCCGAGAAAGTGATTTTATCGATAGTGTTTCAAAGTATTCAACTTCGAGGTTATCTTTTTGCTCAAGTTCTTTCGATATCTTCATTATAAAGCCTTTCCACTCTTGTTCATTGAGGGTAGTAATGTATCCCCCTATATATATGTTCCCTTCGTTATCTTGAGCTATACTATTTGGATTTTCGTGGAAGGTAGTATACCCATACTCATCTGAAAAAAGCAATATACCTTCTCTACTATATTCTAATATTAATAAGTCGTTTTGTTTTTCTGGATTAGAATTAGACGTACCTGCTGTTATGATTCTATTATTATCAATTACTAAATCAACTATTTGTTCTACTTTATCTCTTCCATACATGTTTTCCCAAATTTTCTTTCCCGTAAGGTTTATTTCAGAGATGTACGCTTGACTGTTACCATTTGTTATTACCCATCCCCCAACAACGTAACTCCCTGAGGTGTTTTTTATTGTATTTAAGGTTCCCTGATAATTTATAACAAGAGACCAGTTCATTTCTCCCACCTTTGAGATATTTAGAATATAAGGTTTCCCATTTTTTTGCCCAACTAGAGTGAAAGTATTGTTGAAAAAGACAAAATCATTTATACTTACTTGACCGCTTTCTACGAATATTTCTTTTCTTATACTGCCTTCTTCGTCTATGAAATATAAATAGTACTGGTTCCCTTCAATAGCCAATGAAACATATTCATTGTTGCTTGTTTGAATTATTTTTGTTAGATATGTCCCATTTTCATCGATCTTTTTGAAAAAAGATTGACTGTTGGTTGATCTGACTTCTTGCGTATCTGAAAGATACTGTATTAGAGGCTCCTTTTGACTATCATAGGTGCTACTTAAAAAATCAACAGTATCGTTGGTTTTCGAATTAGAAAGGTATATCCCAGAAACGAAAAAAAAGATAGAAAGAGTAATTATTGCAAAAAACAATATTTTCCTTAACATAGACTTTCACCGCTTTCTTCTAAGGGGATCATTTTTTGTATTTAATATTGTAAGAATTGGGATTTTGCCAGTTAAAAGATACTTCTAATTTTACGTTTAACTTTTTCTCCAGTTCTTCAGTCAAAGATGGAGTTAAATATCCCGAAAGATTATGAAATGCATTTATTTCTATTACTTTTATTTTTTCTTTTTTAATTTCTTTTGCCGAGGATAATAATTCTTTTATCAATCTTCCATGCACCAGAGAAGGGGCTATGATTTTACCCGTTCCATGACACAATGGACATTGTGAATACACATTGGTATCCAAAGGTTGTGTGGTTCTTTTTCTAATAATTTCTAAAAGTCCCATGTTTGTGAATCCTAGAATGGTAACTTTTGATTTATCTTTTTTAGTTTCTTCTTTAAGAATATTGATAATCGTTTTTTTATGCGAAGAGTCTTTCATATCTATAAAATCTACGACGATCATTCCTCCAATATTTCTTAATTTCAATTGCCTGGCTATTTCTTTGGCTGCTTCCATGTTTGTAATAAAAGAAGTTTCCTCAATATTTTTCCCTTCCAAATTCCCAGCAGAATCTACATCTATGGCGGTTAAAGCTTCAGCTCTATCTAAAGTAATGGTGCCACCACCTGATAGTTCTATTTTCTTTGTAAAGATCTCTTCCATTTGATGGTATATATTATGGATCCGAAAAACATCTCCTCTAACATACTCAACTTTGGGTTTTAGTTCAAAGTTTTTCAAACTTTTTTTTAGTTTTCTGAAAATTTGTCGATCGTCTGAAATTATTTTTTTTGTGTTAGAATCCAATCGCTCTCTTAATATGTACTCAAGAAAATCGCTTTCTTCATATAAAACTCCAGGATTTTTTTGAGATCGAAATCTTTGTAAAATATTATTGTATATTTTTCTCATTTCTTTTAATTCTATTTCTACTTCTTTTTCATCGATTCCTTCAGAATTGGTTCTAAATATAATAGATTCGTTATCTATTAGAATCTTTTTTGCAATTTGTCTCAATCTTGTTCTTTCTTTTTCTTGGAGAATTTTTCGGGATATGCCAATACTTTCATCAGAATTTGGAATGTATACTAAATATTTACCAGGCAAACTTAATTGCATAGAAAGTTGAGGACCTTTTCTTGTTCCTCCATCTTTTCTTACTTGAACTAGAATTTTGTCTCCTGCGTTATAATGTTTAGGATCATCAAGAACGTCTCTATATCGAAGAAAACCATTCTTTCCTAATCCAATGTTTACAAAAAAAGCCTCCAAACTCGGGACTTTATTTTCAATTATACCTAAGAAGATTTTTCCTGTGTTTCTATCAGTCTCAAAATCCTCGAAAAAAATTTCACTTAATTTGTCTTCTTCCAGTATGGCTATTCTGATTTCTTCTAGAGCCTTACTTACTAACATTGTCTTTTCTTCGTCCATTGCTTTATTTCCTTCCTCCAACTTTGTTCTAAATTATCTTTTTGTTAAATTTATTCATCGCTTCGTTTATTTTGCCTTCTAAAATCAAGTCTATCGCGGTAATAACATAATCAAGTATTTTGTCCAATATGGTCCATTCTTCTTTGGTAAAAGGGCTTAAAACATAGTTCGCTAAATTTCCGGATCCATGTTCGTATCCGTTGTTGATACCTATTCGTATCCTGGGAAAATCGGTACTTTTTAAAATACCTATTATTGATTTTAATCCATTATGTCCCCCATCGGAGCCGCTTTTTCTTATACGTATGTCCCCCAAGTTCAACCATATATCGTCGTAAATTATTAATAAACTTCTCTCTATTTTACCAAATTTTCTAAAAACATATGGTAACACTTCTCCACTTGCATTCATATAAGTTAACGGCTTAATGAAAATATCGTTTTCTATGGCAAATCCTTCAAAGTTCTTACCGGATATTTTTTTAATGTTTGATATATTTTTTTTGTTTTCTTCATATTTATCTAAAGCTAAAAAACCCACGTTATGCTTTGTAAAAACATAACGCGGGCCAGGATTTCCTAAACCTATTACCAAATTTCTCACTTTTTATTCTTCCTTCATGTCTTGGGGAGTTTTTTCTTCAATTACTTCAGGTTCGCTTATTTCTTCTTCTTCAGTTTCCTCAGTTTCTTCGGCGACTTCTTCTGCTGCTTTCGGTTCTATTACACTAATGACGATTTCTTCATCTTCTAGAAGCGCTTCAGCACTTTCTGGAAGAAGATTTTTAATATCTGAAACGAATAAAGACTCACCCATTTTTAGCTCAGAGATATCCACCTTTATTGAATCAACGATATCTGAGGGGAGAATAGCTACAGGTATTTCATGAACGTAGGTATTTAAATAACCTCCTTGCGTAACTCCAACAGGCTCTCCTTCAAATTCTAGAGGTATTCTTAAATGCATTTTTCTTCCTTCTTCTGGAACATAAAAATCTACATGAATTGGTTGGTCTGACACTTTATGCCTTTGAACAGATTTTACGAAACATCTGACTTTTTCTTCGCCATTAACTCCCTTTACGTTAAGTTCAATCAAAGTAGTTTCGGACACTTTTTCTAACATACTTTCCAGTTCTTTATACGGAATATTTAAATGTTTGTTCTCCTTTAAAGCTGGACCGTATACTTCTGCTGGAATTAATTTTTCATTTCTAAATTTCCTGGCCTTGATCTTTGAATCTCTTCTATTAACATCCATTTTGAAAACTGTTGCCATACAATAACCTCCTAAACATTTATCTTTATTATTACTTCTAAAAACTCTAAAAAATTATATATAGCGCCCCTTCACCAAACGTTAAGGGGTAAACCCCT